>NZ_JBFRFV010000030.1:0-62570 GCF_052115005.1 Massilia sp. 2TAF26 | reverse complement strand
CGGTCGCGCTGGCGCCGCGTTAGAGAGGACAGGCGTTGCAGGAACTGTTCGAACTGCCGTGCTTGCATGGGGCCTCCGTCAACGGTTCAGGTCGACATTGGACCGCAGGCTTGCAGAAAAGATTCCACACTTGGCGCGAACAGCGCCAACCTATTCGGCGTCCCGCCTCACGATAGGATTCCTCGTTTGCGTCCACCCGCTCATCAGGGAATAGCCCACCGCCAGCAGGGTCGGTCCGATGAACAGGCCGACGAAGCCGAAGGCGATCACCCCGCCCAGCACGCCGAGTAAAGTCAGCAGGAAGGGCAGGCTCGAGCCGCGGCTGATCAGCATCGGCCGCACCACGTTGTCGACGCCGCTGATCCCGAAGAAGCCCCATACCAGCATGAAGATGCCCCAGCCGGTGCTGCCCTGGGCGAACAGCCAGATCGCCGCGCCGCCCCAGATGACGGGCGGGCCGACCGGAATCAAGGAGGACACGAACACCAGCACCGACAGCAGCAGCACCGCTGGCACGCCGGCGATGGCGAAGCCGATCGCCGCCACCAGGGCCTGGGCCAGGGCGGTGCCGAGCAGGCCGTACATGACGCCGCGCACGGTCTGGCTGACGGTCTCCGTCACCGACTCGGCTTCCTCGTTCATGATGCGCTTCATGGCGGCCGCGATCACGGCGTTCAGCGCCTCGCCGTCGCGGTAGAAGAAGAAGCTGACGAAGGCCGCCAGGGCCATCTGGACCACGCCCGCGCCCAGCACGATGCCGCCGGCCACCAGGTAGTGCCGGGCAGGTTCGGCCATGCGGCGCGCCAGTTCCATCATGCGGTCGCGGCTGGCCAGCAGCTCGCGCAAATAGATGTCGATCTGTTCGCCGAGCAGCGGGATCGCGCGGATCCAGGGCGGCGACTGCAGGTTGCCGCGACTGAGCTTGCGCAGCTCCTCGAGGGCGGCGGCGTTGTCGGCCAGGTTGTAGGCGACCAGGGCCAGCGGAATCACGACCAGCAGGGTCAACGTGAGCGTCATGGTCAGCGCCGCCAGGGTGCGGCGTCCGTGCATGCGCCGGCGCAGCCTCAGGTACAAAGGCCAGGACGAGATGACGACGGCGGCGGCGAACAGGATCGCGGCCAGGAAGGGCCTCAGGACATACAGGCAGCCGAGCGTGAGGAGGATGACGGCGGCGGCCCGGGTGGTGTTCTTTCCAGGCCGCTGGTCCATTTCCTTGGCTTAGATAAGCAGCTGGCGGACGTCGTGGACGATCGAATCGGCGCTGCCGCCGTGGCGGATGAAGAGGCGCAGCCGGCCGTCGCGGTCGAACACATAGCTGCCGGCCATGTGGTCGATGGTGTAGCTGCCGGGGCTTGAACCCGGCACCTTCGAGTAGAACACCTTGAAGTCCTTGGCCGTCTTCGCGGTCTGTTCAAGGGTGCCGTACAGGCCCATGAAGCGCTTGTCGAAGGCCGGCACATAGCTGGCCAGCAGCTGCGGGGTATCGCGCTCGGGGTCGAGGGTGATGAACAGCACCTGCACCTGGTCGGCCTGCGGGCCCAGCTTCTGCATCACGCTGGCCATTTCCGTCATCGTGGTCGGGCACACGTCCGGGCATTGGGTGTAGCCGAAGAAGACGACCACGACCTTGCCCTTGTAGTCGGCCAGGGTGCGCGGCTTGCCGTTGAAATCGGTCAGGCTGAAGCCCTTGGCGTAATCGAGGCCGGTGACGTCGGTGTTCTGGAAGCTGGCCTGCTTGCCCGGCAGCTTGTCGCAGGCGGCAAGGGAAAACGCCAGGGTGGCGGCGACAAGCAGGGGCAGCAGTTTTTTCATGTCGAAGGAATCAGAAAGTCAGGTATTGCTTCACATAGTGGTCGACCAGCAGCGCGGCGAACAGCAGTGACAGGTAGATCACGGACCAGGCGAAGGCCTTGCGCGCGACCTGGTCGCTGTAGTGCTTGTGGACCAGCCAGCCGTGGCGCAGGAACACGGCGTTCAGGCCGATGGCGGACAGCAGGTAGAGCCAGCCGCTCATGCCGACCGCGAACGGGAACAAGGTGCAGGCGGCCAGCGCGATCGAATACAGCCAGACCTGCTGGCCGGTGTACTTCATGCCATGGGTGACCGGCATCATCGGCAGGCCTGAACGGACGTAGTCGTCGCGGCGGTACATGGCCAGCGCCCAGAAATGCGGCGGGGTCCAGACGAAGATGATCAGCACCAGCAGCCAGGCTTCCATCGGCACCGTGTTCGCCACCGCGGCCCAGCCCAGGGCCGGCGGCATCGCGCCGGACAGGCCGCCGATCACGATGTTCTGCGGCGTGTTGGGCTTGAGCAGGACGGTGTAGATCAGCGCATAGCCGACGAAGGTGACGAAGGTCAGCCACATGGTCAACGGATTGACCATCGTGTACAGGATGCCCATGCCGGCGCCGCCGAGGATGGCGGAGAAGAACAGGGTCTGGGTGGTCGACAGCTCGCCCATGGCGGTGGCGCGGCGCGCGGTGCGGGCCATGCGGGCGTCGACTTCGGCCTCGATCAGGCAGTTGACGGCGAAGGCGGCGCCGGCCAGCAGCCAGATGCCGAGCGTGGCCCAGAACAGCACGTGCCAGCCGGGGAAACCGTCGGTGGCGAGGAACATGCCGATCACGGCGCAGAAGACGGCCAACTGGGTGACGCGAGGCTTGGTCAGCGCCCAGTATTGCGAGACGCGGCTGGGCGGTTTATGGGTTGCGGTTTGGGTAATCATGAGTGGCCCGCGGGCGCCGCCTCCGCTTCATGCCGGGGGGAGCGCACCAGGTCGAGTTGATACTGTACCTTGTAGTTTATCATGGTCACCAGCAAGACAAGGAGGGCCGCCCCTGCGTTGTGCAGCACAGCAATTGCAAGCGGGAAATTAAAAAACACGGTCGCGACCCCCGTCAGGACCTGCGCCAATAATACTAAAGCAATATTCCGGGCGGCGCCGTGCAGGCCCGGCAAACGCCAGGCGCGCCAGGCTGTGAGGCCCAGCACCAGCACCACGACGGCCGCGAAGTTGCGGTGCACCCAGTGGATGGCGGTCAGGGCCGAGAACGGCAGGTAATGGCCGGCGGCCGTTTTGCCCAGTTCCCTCCACAAGGTGAAGCCGTGTTGAAAGTCCATCTCTGGGACAATTTGTCCTTGGCAGAGTGGAAAGTCATTGCAGGCAAGCGTCGCATAATTGGTACTTACCCACCCGCCGAGTGCCAACTGGATGAGCACGACGGCGCCGGCCAGCCAGGCAAGCGGACGCAGGCGGCGCAGCGCATCGGCCATTTTCTGGGCGTCCGGCGGCGCCAGAACCGGCATCGGATGCAGCAGATTGTCCTCGCGTCCGCCCAGCCAGACGGCCAGGGCCAGCAGGGTCATGCCGAACAGCAGGTGCAGGGTCACGATCACCGGCTGCAGCTTCATGGTCACGGTCCAGGCGCCGAACGCGCCCTGCACGCACACCCAGAAAAACAGGAGCGTGGGCAGCCAGGGCGAATGCGAGCGCCCTTTCGAGCGCCGCCATTGCACCCACGAAGCCACCATCAGGCCGATGATCATGAGGCCGATGCCCATCGCCAGGAAGCGGTGGATCATCTCGATCCAGGCTTTCACCTTCGTCACCGGACCGGTCGGCATCAGGGCCTCGGCGGCGGCGATGTGGGCATGGGCCAGGAAGGGGTTGGCTTCGCCGTAGCAGCCCGGCCAGTCGGGGCAGCCGAGGCCCGAATCCGTCAGGCGGGTGAAGCCGCCGAACACGATCAGGTCGAAGGTGAAGAAGGCGATCACCCAGGCCAGCTTGCGGTAGCGGTTGCCGCCGGTCGCCATCCAGACGACGGACAGCGGCACGCTGGCGGCCAGGATGCCGGTCAGGGCCAGCAGTATGAAATTCGAGACTTCCATGATTCTTGCATCAGCCGACCGAAGAAGCCTTCAGCAGCTTGTTGATATCCTTGTACACTTTGCGCGGTTCCGGATCCTTCGGGAAGCGCATCATCAAATGGCCCAGCGGGTCGATCATGTAGATGTGGTCGGTCACGCCGGTCCCCGGGTCGGCCGGCAGCCAGTTCGCCACGGCCTGGGCATCGGCGCGCAGCATGTGGGTGCCGTCGAATTCGCGGATCACGATGGTGTCGAGCGGCTCCTTGTCGTCGATCAGCCAGACGCGCTCGATGCGGTCCTGTTCCTTGCCCTGCATGAGGCGCAACTGGCGCATCGCGAACAGCTGCTTCCGGCAGGCCTCGCCACAGGCGCCGGGAGCCACCATCAGCATCACCCACTTGCCCTTGAACTGGTCCAGCGCCACCGGCTTGCCGTCCAGGGTGGTGGTCGCCATCGCCGGTATCGGGTGGGCGCGCTGGTCGATCAGGGTGCCGTAGTTGTTGCGCTTTTCCGGCTTGAGCACGTAAAAGGTGAAGTATGACGCGATCAACGGCGAAGCGCACACCAGCAGCACCAGCCAGAGCATCCAGCGGCCGCGCTTGCGTTGTTGGGGTTCAGCCGGCTTGTTTGGTTCCACGTCGAAATCCTGTAATCACAAAAAAGAGGAAAGCCATCGCCGCGAGCGCATACCACTGCACGGCATAGCCCTTGTGGCGGTCGATGTCCAGGCTGGGCATGGGCCAGTTGCGCGTCAGGCCGTCGCCCGGCGTGCCTGGCCCGGTCTGTTCGACCACGACCGGCAGCAGGTCCAGGCCGCTGGCGCGCGCCACGTCGGCCGGGTCCGTGTTCTGCACGATCGCGTTCGGCGCGAGCGGCGCCGCCGTCCCCAGCTGCATCACGCGGGCCAGCTGGCGCACCGCCCTGCCCTCGAGCGTGACCTGGCCCGCGGGCGTCGTATAGGGCGGCAGCTTGTCGTGCTCGGCCGTATTACGCGGCAGCCAACCGCGCGCGACCAGTACGGACTTGCTCGACCCCGCTATTTTAAACGGCATCAGCAAAACGAATCCGCTGCGGCCATCTTGCGGCCGGTTGTCGAGGAACACCGGCCAGTTGGGGACGAATTCCCCGGTAACAATGACACGGTGAAACTCCAAGGTGGCGGGATCGACGGCGCCGCCATCGAGCCTCAGCGGGGGCGCCGCCATGCCCTGTTCCAGTCTTGTCTGCAAGACGGTTTTCTCGGCCGCGCGGCGGGTTTGCCAGTTGCCCAGCACGATCCCCAGCACGACGAGGACGAGGGTGGCAAGGAAGGGAACGGTCCTGAAATGGAAGCGAAGTCGCATACAATGTCACTATTCCAACTCGGGGCCAGTCATGAAAATCGTCGTCGCCATCGCCTTCGTGCTCATCATCGCCAGCCTGGCCTCCGCACTGTTCTTCCTGATGCGCGACAAGGGCCGCAGCAACCGCACCGTGCAGGCGCTGGCGATGCGGGTGGGGCTGTCGATCACGCTGTTTCTGCTGGTGCTGTTTTCTTACAAGATGGGGTGGATTCAGCCTACTGGCTTGCGCTAGCCCGTAAACGTCATCCCCGCGCAGGTGAAAAAAGCGCCACTGGCGCTTTTTTCACCTGCGCGGGGACGACGATTCAAGGCTTGCGGGACTTCTTACAGCCAGTAGACGACCACGTACAAACCCAGCCACACCACGTCCACGAAGTGCCAGTACCACGCCGCCCCTTCGAAGCCAAAGTGGTGTTCCGGCGTGAAGTGGCCCTTCAGTACGCGGTACAGCACCACCGACAGCATGATCGCGCCCATGGTCACGTGGAAGCCGTGGAAGCCGGTCAGCATGAAGAAGGTCGAGCCGTAGATGCCCGAGCTGAGCTTCAGGTTCAGTTCGGTGTACGCGTGGTGGTATTCATAGGCCTGGAAGCCCATGAAGACGGCGCCCAGCAGGATGGTGCAGAACAGCCAGAAGGCGGTCTTGCTGCGGTGGCCGGCGCGCAGGGCGTGGTGGGCGATGGTCAGGGTCACGCCCGAGCTCAGCAGCAGCGCGGTGTTGATGGTCGGGATCGGGAACGGGCCCATCGTGTTGAAGGACTCGACGGTGCCGGCCGGACCGACGTTGCCCCAGTGGCCGGCGAAGTCGGGCCAGATCACCTTGTGGTCGAGGTCGGACAGCCAGGGCATGCTGATCGAACGCGCATAGAACAGTGCACCGAAGAAGGCGCCGAAGAACATGACTTCCGAGAAGATGAACCAGCTCATCGACCAGCGGTAGGAGCTGTCGATGCGGGCGCCGTACTTGCCCGATTCCGATTCGCCGATGGCGTCGCCGAACCAGAAATACAGTACCGCGAGCATGGCCAGGATGCCGGCCGTGCAGACGCCGGGCCCCCAGGACGTGCCGTTGACCCAGCCGGCCGCGCCCGCCATCGTGACGAGCATCGATAGGCCGCCGGCCATCGGCCACCGCGAGGGGCCAGGGACGAAATAGTACGGCGCATTTTGTGGCGAACTCATTCTCATCTCCTCAAACGAACTTTTTGATTTGTCGAATTCCTGCTTGCTGCTTGTTCCTTATTTCGCCACCACCATCCGCACCACGAACAACAGGATGCCGATGAAGATTGCCGCCCCGAGCAAGCCGCCGACGATCACGTGGATCGGGTTCAGGTTGGCGGCGTCGTGGTCATAATCCTTGCGCTTGCGGACCCCGAAGAAGGACCAGAACACGGCCTTCATGGTGGCGCCGAAGCTTGCTTTGCGTTCCTCATTCATTTTTTGCCACCGTGCCGCCGCCGATCTCGAAGAAGGTGTATGACAGCGTGATGTTCTTCACTTCGCGCGGCAGCGCCGGGTCGATGAAGAACACCACCGGCATCTGGCGCGCCTCGTTCGGGCCCAGCACCTGCTCCTTGAAGCAGAAGCACTCGACCTTCTTGAAGTGCGGCGTCGCCGACTGCGGCGCGTAGCTCGGGATGGCTTGCGCCTTCACGGTGCGCGCCTGGGTGTTCACGACCTCGTAGACCACGGTCGCCATCTCGCCCGGGTGCACGTCGATGCTGCGCTGGGTCGGGCGGAAGCGCCACGGCCCCTGCGCATTGCCGTCCAGTTCGACGGTGACGGTGCGCGTCAGGTCGACCTGGGTGTTGGCCGGACGCTCCACCGTGCCGTCCTTCTGCGTCAGCACGTTGATGCCGAGGACTTCGCAGACCTGGCGGTAGATCGGCACCAGCGCATAGCCGAAGCCGAACATCACGCCGGCCACCACCACCAGCTTGGCGAAGGTGGTGCGGTTCAGGGCCAGTCGGCCGCGCTGTTCGGCTCGTGGTGCGTCGCTCATCTCAGCTCAGCCAGAGCCGCTTGACGAACAGCAGCACGAAGAAGAACAGCGCCAGCCCGCCGACCAGCCAGGCCGTGCGCAGGTTTTTCCTGCGCAGCCGGGCGGCACGCTCCTGGCTTGATTCAGCCGTCATCATCTCACTTCACCAGCGGCGGGTGCTCGAAGGTGTGGAAAGGCGCCGGGCTCGGCACCGTCCACTCCAGGCCTTCCGCGCCTTCCCAGGGCTTGGCTTCCGCCTTCTGGCCGCCGCGGATGGTCGGCAGCACCACGAAGAACAGGAAGTAAACCTGGCTCAGGCCGAAGCCGAAGGCGCCGATCGACACGATCTGGTTGAAGTCGGTGAACTGCACGGCGTAGTCGGCATAGCGGCGCGGCATGCCGGCCAGGCCCAGGAAGTGCATCGGGAAGAAGGTGATGTTGAAGGTGATCAGCGACAGCCAGAAGTGGGCCTTGCCGCGGCCTTCCGGATACATGTGGCCGGTCCATTTCGGGGCCCAGTAGTAGAAGCCGGCGAACAGGGCGAACAGCGAGCCGGCCACCAGCACGTAGTGGAAGTGGGCCACCACGTAATAGGTGTCCTGCACCTGGATGTCGATCGGGGTCACGGCCAGGATCAGGCCGGTGAAGCCGCCCATCGTGAACACGAAGATGAAGCCGACCGCGAACAGCATCGGCGTTTCGAAGGTCATCGAGCCCTTCCACATGGTGGCGACCCAGTTGAACACCTTCACGCCGGTCGGCACCGCGATCAGCATGGTGGCGTACATGAAGAACAGCTGCGAGGTCACCGGCATGCCGGTGGTGAACATGTGGTGGGCCCAGACGATGAAGGACAGGATCGCGATCGAGGCGGTCGCGTACACCATCGAGGCGTAGCCGAACAGCGGCTTGCGGGCGAAGGCCGGGATGATCTGCGAGACGATGCCGAAGGCCGGCAGGATCATGATGTAGACCTCGGGGTGGCCGAAGAACCAGAAGATGTGCTGGTACATGACCGGGTCGCCGCCGCCTGCCGCGTTGAAGAAGGAGGTGCCGAAATGGCGGTCGGTCAGGGTCATGGTGATGGCGCCCGCCAGCACCGGCATCACGGCGATCAGCAGGTAGGCGGTGATCAGCCAGGTCCAGCAGAACATCGGCATCTTCATCAGGGTCATGCCAGGCGCGCGCATGTTCAGGATGGTGACGATGATGTTGATGGAACCCATGATCGACGAGGCGCCCATGATGTGCAGGGCGAAGATCGCCATGTCCATGCCCGGGCCCATCTGGGTCGACAGCGGCGCGTACAGGGTCCAGCCGGCGGCGGTGGCGCCGCCCGGCACGAAGAACGAGGTCGCCAGCAGGATCGCGGCCGGCGGCAGCAGCCAGAACGAGAAGTTGTTCATGCGCGCGAACGCCATGTCGGAGGCGCCCACCTGCAGCGGGATCATCCAGTTGGCGAAGCCGACGAAGGCCGGCATGATCGCGCCGAACACCATCACGATGCCGTGCATGGTGGTCAGCTGGTTGAAGAACTCGGGACGGAAGAACTGCAGGCCCGGCTGGAACAGCTCGGTGCGGATCATCAGCGCCAGCACGCCGCCCGAGAGCAGCATGGTGAACGAGAACCACAGGTAGAGGGTGCCGATGTCCTTGTGGTTGGTGGCGAACAGCCAGCGGCGCAGGCCGGTCGGATGGTCGTGTGCGTGATCGTGCGCATGGTCGTGCGCGCTCCGGTCATCGTGATTGTGTGCGTGATCGATGGTGGAACTCATTTCAGGGTCTCCGATTCCAAGCGCTTATTTGCCGCGGGCGGCCAGGACTTCCGACGGCTGGACGATGTTCTCGCCGGCCTTGTTGGTCCAGTTATTACGGGTATAGGTGATCACGGACGCGATGTCGGTGTCGGACAGCTGCTTCCATGCCGGCATGGCGCTCGGATACTTGCCGCTGTGCTTACCGTTCAGCAGCACGTTGATCTGCTCGGCCTTCGGACCCAGCACGACCGGCGAACCGACCAGCGAGGCGAAGGCGTTCGGCACACCCTGGCCGCTGGCCTGGTGGCAGGCCACGCAGTTGGCGGCGTAGATCTTCTCGCCCTTGGTCTTCAGTTCGTCGATGGTCCAGACCTTGTTCGGATCGTCGGCCAGGGCCGCCATTTCCTTCTTCTTGGTGTTGACCCAGGCGGTGTAGTCCTCGCTTGATACGACTTTCACGACGATCGGCATGAAGGCGTGTTCCTTGCCGCACAGCTCGACGCAGTTGCCGCGGTAGGTGCCGATCTTCTCGGCCTTGAACCAGGTGTCGCGCACGAAGCCCGGGATCGCGTCCTGCTTGACGGCGAAGGCCGGAATCGTCCAGGAGTGGATGACGTCGTTGGCGGTCAGCACCAGGCGCACCTTCTTGTTGACCGGCACCACCATCTCGTTGTCGACTTCGAGCAGGTAGGTCTCGGTGCGCGCGGTGGTCGGCGCCACGCCCGGCTCGCCGACGGCGCTGCGCGGGGTCGACAGGTTCGACAGGAAGCCGATGCCCTCGCCCTCGCCCTTCAGGTAGTCATAGCCCCATTTCCACTGCATGCCGGTGACCTTGATGGTCAGGTCCGGATTCGAGGTGTCCTTCATGGCGACGACCGCGTGGGTGGCGGGCAGCGCCATGCCGATCACGATCAGGAAGGGCACCACCGTCCATGCGATCTCGACGGCGGTCGATTCGTGGAAGGTGGCGGGTTTGTGGCCCAGGGATTTGCGGTGCTTGAACACCGAATAGAACATGACGCCGAACACGCCGATGAAGATGATCAGGCAGACGATCATCATCCAGTTGTGCAGGCTGTAGATATAGTCGCCGATGCCCGTTACGGCAGGCTGCATGTTGAGCTGGTGCTCGACCGGCCGCCCGATGACCTCGGGCTCGGCCCACGCCAGGGCCGGCATGCCGGCTCCTACCGCGAGACCGGACATCGCCGCTTTTAATCGCTTTGCATAAGTCATGTTGTCCCCAACCACCCAAAAAAATTGAATTTTCTTAAAGAGGCCGGCACTCCATGAACGAACTGCCGCCGCTCCGAAATCCTTCCTGCAAACTTCGACCATCAGGGACTACGCGACCTCGATGAACGCTTTTGCTCGGGCCCCGGACCGCACAACGCGGTTTCCGAAGCCTTTGGTGTTGCTGCAACCAGTTCGACTACACGCTGTTTTTGCTGAAGTTTTTAGCGTGATGACTGCTTAAGTCGAAAAAAGTGTCATTGATTATACTGAAATCGCTAATTTTTATTCAAGGAAAATTACCTCAACCGCATGATGATGCATGATGCACTGCGGCAATTTCGCGCGCTTACTGCGGACGCGGCGGCTGCTGGCGTGGCTGGAAACGCACGATCGCCTCGCCCGCCGCCGTGACTTTCGGCGCCGGCCGGAAGGCGTGGCCGTAGATGATCTCGAAGGTCAGGCCCAGTTTGCCGTCCGGACGGCGCTGGCTTTCCAGGGCGTCCAGCATGCGCTGCCAGGCCGCGCGCCCGACCAGGCCGCGGCGGCGCGTGGCCAGCGGATTGCCGCCGAAGGCGCGCACGTCAAGCAGCAGGGCCTGCGCGCTGTCGTAGGTGACCGTGATCTGCTCCATGTCCATGACCGGCGTGGTGAAGCCCGCCTCCACCAGCTGGTCGCCGAAATCGTGCATGTCGACGAAGGGCAAGGTGTGCGGGGTTTCGTCCATCGCCGCAAAGGCGTTGCGCAGCTCGAGGAAGGTATCCGGGCCGAAGTTCGAGAACATCAGCAGGCCGTCCACGCGCAGCACGCGCCGCCATTCCGCGAACACGCGGTCCGGCTGCGGATGCCAGTGCAGCGCCAGGTTCGACCATACGAGATCGACCGAGTTCGGACCAAGAGGCAGCTGGCCGAAGTCGGCGCAAACGAGATCGATGCCGCTCTTGGCCGGCAGCAAACGGCTGAGGAAGGAGCGCGGCGCCTGGCCGGCCCCGGCGGCGGCACGCAGCGTCGCCGGCACCGCGTCCACGCCCAGCACCTGGGCGGCGGGATAGGCTTTCTGCAGCGCGGCGAGATCGGCGCCGGTGCCGCAGCCGGCATCCAGCACCTGCTGCGGAGAATTCTTCACGAGCGACAGGCGCTCGAACATGCGTCCGGCGATTTCGCGGCGCAGGAAATCCGAGGGCGCCACGCGGGCGGGGTCGGCAAACAGCTGCTTGATGCGCGCCGGGTCGATCGGCGCACTCATCTTGGAGGGGGATTGGGGCGAAGCCATGGGTCAACTGCGGTCAAATTGGGACATGGCGGCAGTGTACATGATGGGGCCTGAACCGTTTGGCGACAGGCTCCTTATGCTCCGACACCCGCTGCCCCCGCTCCGCCGCTGGCCACGCGCCATGCTGGATCTGCTGCTGCCCTCGCAGTGCGCCCTGTGCGGAGGCGGCTGCGACGACGTCGTCTGCGCACCCTGCCAGGAACATTTTTGCCAACCGGCAAAAAATCGCTGCGCCCGCTGCGGCAATCCGTTAGTTACCCCGTCGTTTCCGCGCCCTACCCCGTCGTCCCCGCGCCCTACCCCGTCGTCCCCGCGCCCTACCCCGTCGTCCCCGCGAAGGCGGGGACCTCAGTTCCGCGAGCATAACGACAACAAAGAAAGCACCTGCCCCACCTGCCAGACCTACCCACCCCACTACGACGCCACCATCTTCGCCATCGACTACACCCCACCCCTGGACCACCTGGTCCTGCAACTGAAATTCAGCGCCCGCCTGCCGCTGGCCCCCTGGTTCGCCCGGATGCTGAGGGACGCCGTGCTGGCCCGCCCCGGGCACCCATTGCCCGACCTGCTGTGTCCAGTACCGCTGGGCCCAAACCGACTGGTCGAGCGCGGCTTCAACCAGGCCCTCGAAATCGCGCGGCCGCTGGCCGCCTCGCTGGGCGTGGCCCTGCAGCCGGCGCTGGCCTCACGCCGGGTCGATACGCGCGCCCAGTCCGGCGTCTCGCCGCACGAGCGCGCCGACAACATCCGCGATGCCTTCGTCATCGAAGACCCGGACCTGGCGGACGGCCGCCACGTCGGCATCGTCGACGACGTCATGACCAGCGGCAGCACGCTGGACGAGCTGGCGGCCACCTTCAAGCGCTTCGGCGCCGCGCGCGTGACCAATCTCGTGTTCGCGCGCACGCCGCCGCGCGCCTGAGGCGGCGGCGGTTGACACGGCGCGCGGACAGCTCAGGGCCCGGGATGCGGATTGTCGGGCAGCGAAGGCAGCGCGCTCAGGTACTCGTAGACGGCGTGCAGGTCATGCGTGGTCATCTTGCCGACCGTCGGCCAGGGCATCACCTGCAGGATCTGGCCTGCCGGATCGTGGGGATTGTGGCCGGTGCGCAAGGTCTGCACGAATTCGTCGCGCGTCAGGCCCGCCGGGCGCCCCTTGCTGTCCGGCGTCAGGTTGGCGGCGGTGATGGTCGGACCGAACATGCGGCCGCCCGACATGTATTGCTCGGCATTGATGCGCTCAGGCTGGCCCTGGAAGGGATCGCCGCCGGGGGAATAGCTGGGGTGGGTGTGGCAATCGACGCAGCCCATTGTGTTGACGATATAGCTGCCCTGCCAGACCATGCCGCGCGACTTGCCCTTCAGGTTCAGGATGACGCCGGCCGGCACGATTTCCCGGCCGCGCTGGACGCGGCCGTCGTTGTCGTCCAGTGTGGGGCTGGCAGCGCTGGCGCTGGCATTGGCGTTGGCATTACCGTTGCCGGGGCCGGCGCCGGCAAGCAGCGGCAGGGCAGCGGCCGAAGCCAGGACGATGGCCGCCCAGCGATGGCGGCGGGAAAAACCGGATCCGTTCATAGTTGCTCCTCGTGTCGAAGTACACCGTTGGGCCGAAAACGAATCCACTCAGTATAGGCAGAGCCTGTCAATACGCCAGGCGAATTCTGCCCATCGATCCTGATAGGACGACTTTGCAACAGCGATGCCGTTCTGCGCTATGCTCCCGCTTTCAAGGCATCCTGCCGTCGCCTTCAAGGAGAAGAATTTGTTTCACGTAGTACTGGTCGAACCCGAAATCCCACCGAACACCGGCAACGTCATCCGCCTGTGCGCCAACACCGGCGCCCAGCTGCACCTGATCGAGCCGCTGGGCTTCCCGCTGGACGACGCCAAGATGCGCCGCGCCGGCCTCGATTACCACGACTACGCGACCATGAAGGTGCACAAGAACTGGGACGCCTTCCTGGCGGACGCACAGCCGGACACCAGCCGCATGTTCGCCATGACCACCCACGGCTCTTCTCCCTTCGGCGACGCTGCCTTCAGGCCCGGCGACGTGTTCGTGTTCGGCGCCGAGTCGCGCGGCCTCGATCCGGCCCTGCGCGAAACCTTTCCGCCGGCACAGCGCATCCGCCTGCCGATGATGCCGGGGAACCGCAGCCTGAACCTGTCTAACACGGTGGCGGTGGTGGTCTACGAAGCCTGGCGCCAGAACGGCTACGCGGGCGGCGCCTGAGTTGCTCGCCGGGCTGGTAAATCTGCCAGCTATGCCGGCCGCGGGCCAGCGTCTAGGATGAGGGCCTTTCCATCTCATCCATTTTCCGCAATGTCCAAACTTCTTGCCCTCCTGCTGCTGGCCGCATCGGGCGCCGCTGGCGCCGCGGCCAGCGCCGCTGCCGGCGGCGCTGACCCCTTCGTCTTCTCGAACGACCCCGGGCCCTGGCCGGTCGGCGTGCAGGTCAAGTCGCAGTACGACTACAGCCGCGTCTACCGCCCCTCCTTCGACATGGTGACCGGCCAGCTTGAAACCCATGAGCGCGCGCGGCCGATCCAGGCTATCACCTGGTATCCGGCCGGCGCCAGGGGCAAGCCGCTCACCTGGCGCGACTACATGGCGACCAAGGCGACCGAAGATACACCCTGGCTCTCCGCCGCCGAGGTGCAGGCCGCGACCGAGACCACCATCGCCGGCAACACCGCCGGCCTGGCGCCCGCCGCGGCGAAACGCACGCTGGCGCAGCCGATGTGGGCCAGCAAGGATGCGCCCGCCGCCGCCGGCAAATTCCCGGTCGTGATCTACGCGCCCAGCTTCAGCGCCTCGGCAACCGAAAACGTCGACCTGTGCGAATACCTGGCCAGCCACGGCTACATCGTGATCGCAAGCAGTTCGATGGGGGCGCGCACCAGGGCCATGACGAGCGACCTCGAGGGCCTGGAGGCGCAGGCCGCCGACATCGCCTTCCTGATCGGCCAGGCCAGCCGGATGCCGCAGGCCGACGTGTCGCGCATCGCCGTGGCCGGTTACAGCTGGGGCGGGCTGGCGAACGTGCTGGCGGCGGCCCGCGACGACCGTATCCGCGCCCTGGTGAGCCTGGACGGTTCGGTACGCTACTGGCCCGAGTTCGTCGACGGCGGCAAGGACGCGGCCAAGTATGCGACGCCGGCGCGGCTGGCGGTGCCGATGCTGTTCGTGGCCCGTGAGCGCGACTCGCTCGAAACCCTGGCGAAGAAAAAGAAGAAGCTCGACTTCAACCTGTTGAACCAGATGACCTATGCCGACATGACCGTCGTGACGATGCATCCGATGGCGCATGCGGACTTCGCGTCGGACGGCCTGCGCTTCGTGAACGACAAGCGCTTCGGCGAGTACTCGCGCGACGAAGTCTCGATGGCGCACAGCTGGACCGCGCGCTACGTCGAACGCTTCCTCGACGCCTACCTGAAGAACGACGCGAAGGCAATGGCCTTCCTCGACAAGCAGCCCTCGGCCAACCAGGCGCCCGCGCACATGATGTCGGTGGAGCGCCGCAAGGGCGCGGGCACGGCGCCGACGCTGGAAGCCTTCGTGCGCGCCCTGCAGACCGGCGGCTACGAGCATGCGCAGGAGGTCTACGACAGGATGCGTGCTTCCAGCCCGGAGTTCAGCCTGGAACCGGTCTGGCTGAACGTGTACGGCTACCAGCTGCTGCGCAGCGGGCGCGTGAAGGAGTCGGTGCCGATCTTCCGCCTGGGGACGAAGCTGGCGCCGGACTGGGGCGGCATCGCCGACAGCCTGGCCGAAGCCTACGAGGCGGCCGGCGAGCACCAGCTGGCGATCGACGAATACCGCCGTGCACTGTCGCTCGATCCGTCGATCGGGCACTCCATCGAACGCCTGAAGGCGCTGGAAACGGGAGCGCCGGCGAAGGCCGCCGGCGGCTGAATCCTGGCTGCCGGGCTTATCCGCCGAACTGGCGGATCCTGGCGACCAGCCTGGTGGTCGAGCGGTCGTGCGCGAAGTCGATCGCGACCGCCTTGCCGCCCTGGGCGATGACTTCCTTCCCCTCCGGGATCTCGGTCATGACATAGTCGCCGCCCTTGGCGTAGATGTCGGGGCGGGCTTCCTGCACCACCTCCAGGGCGGTGTCCTCGTCGAACTCGACCACCAGGTTGACCGATTCCAGCGCGGCCAGCACGGCCATGCGGTCGGCCATGGTGTTGAGCGGACGGTCGTCGCCCTTGCCGAGGCGTTTCACGGAGGCGTCGGTGTTGACGGCGACCACCAGCGAGGCGCCCAGTTCGCGGGCCTGGGCCAGGTAGGTGACGTGGCCGCGGTGCAGGATGTCGAAGACGCCGTTGGTCAGCACGACGGGTTTGGGCAGGGCGGCGACGCGTTGCTGGAGGGCGGCGCGGGTGGTGAGTTTTTGTTCGAAGGTGGGCATGGGAACTTGGATCCCCGCCTTCGCGGGGACGACGGTCTTGAGTTGGCGGGTACTAAGCGATGCGCAAGTTTATCTTAGTTCGCGCCTTCTGCCGGTTCTTCCTCGATCATCATC
The DNA here is from genome assembly GCF_052115005.1 of Massilia sp. 2TAF26. Lineage (NCBI taxonomy): Bacteria > Pseudomonadati > Pseudomonadota > Betaproteobacteria > Burkholderiales > Oxalobacteraceae > Massilia > Massilia sp. 2TAF26. Next base: position 46,575 of record NZ_JBFRFV010000030.1, on the reverse strand, counting down.
GAGAGCTCGGCCTTCGCGGCCCCGGCGTCGCCGCCCGGTGCGCGGCGTTCGCCCGAGAGCTTGATCTGCAGGCGCAGGCCGTTGGCCGAGTCGGCGTTGCGGATCGCTTCGTCGTAGCCGATGTAGCCGGCGTTGTAGAGCTCGTACAGCGCCTGGTCGAAGGTGCACATGCCCAGTTCGCGCGACTTGTGCATGATTTCCTTGATGCCGTGGAAGTTCCCCTTCAGGATCATCTCGCTGATGGTCGGGGTGTTCAGCAGGATCTCGATGGCCGCCTTGCGGCCCTTGCCGTCCTCGGTACGGATCAGGCGCTGGGAGACGATGGCGCGCAGGTTCGCGGACAGGTCCATCAGCAGCTGCGGCCTTCTCTCTTCAGGGAAGAAGTTGATGATCCGGTCCATGGTCTGGTTGGCGTTGTTCGCGTGCAGCGTGCCGAGGCAGAGGTGGCCGGTTTCGGCGAAGGCGATCGCGTGTTCCATGGTCTCGGTGTCGCGGATCTCGCCGATCAGGATCACGTCCGGCGCCTGGCGCAGCGTGTTCTTCAGCGCGTTGTGCCAGGAGTGGGTGTCGACGCCGACCTCGCGGTGGGTGACCAGGCAGTTCTTGTTCTTGTGGACGTACTCGACCGGGTCCTCGACCGTGATGATGTGGCCGGCCGAGTTGGCGTTGCGGTAGTCGATCATGGCCGCCAGGGTGGTCGACTTGCCGGAGCCGGTGCCGCCGACGACCAGCACCAGGCCGCGCTTGGTCATCACGACGTCCTTCAGCACGTCCGGCAGGTCGAGCTTCTCGAAGGTCGGGATCTCGGAAGCGATCGTGCGCACCACCATGCCCACGCTCTGCTGCTGCACGAAGACGTTGACGCGGAAGCGGCACACGTTCGGCAGCGAGATCGCGAAGTTGCACTCCATCTCGGCCTCGAACTCGGCGCGCTGGCGCTCGTTCATCAGCGACAGGGCCAGGGCGCGCGTCACCTCGCCGGTCAGGCGCTGGCTGCTGAGCGGCTTCATGGCACCCTGGTGCTTCATGCTGGGAGGAAAGTCGGCGGAGATGAAGAGATCGGATCCGCCCTGCTGCTGCATGACGGTCAGCAGCTTGTGCATATACGCCTGGGCTTCCGCCGGGCCGAAGGTGGAGGACATGGTGGCCTTTTTATTAACAGCGGGCAACATCGCCCGGAGCGGCCCATTATATCGACAGGTTTCCCGCTAAAATAGTGTTCACCTACTTAACAAGCGGCAACCGTTGTAATCCTGAAGCTCATGACCCTGACCGAACTCAAATACATCGTTGCCGTCGCGCGCGCCAGGCATTTCGGCCACGCCGCCGAGGCCTGTTTCGTTGCACAGCCAACCCTGTCCGTCGCCATCAAGAAGCTCGAGGACGAACTGGGCGTGACGCTGTTCGAACGCGGCGGCTCCGAAGTCTCGGTGACGCCGCTGGGCGCCCAGATCGTGGCCCAGGCCGAGCGCGTACTGGAACAGACCGCCGCCATCAAGGAACTGGCCAAGCAGAACAAGGATCCGCTGTCGGGCCCGCTGCGCCTGGGCGTGATCTATACCATCGGCCCCTACCTGCTGCCGCCGCTGGTGAAGAACCTGATCGACAAGGTGCCGCAGATGCCGCTGGTGCTGCAGGAGAATTTCACGGTCAAGCTGCTCGACCTGCTGCGCCAAGGCGAACTCGACGCCGCCATCATGGCCCTGCCGCTGCCGGAACACGGCATGGCGGTGCAGCCGCTCTACGACGAACCCTTCGTGGTCGCGATGCCGAAGAATCACCCCTGGGCCACGCGCAAGGACATCTCCGCCGAAGACCTCAAGAGCGAGACCATGCTGCTGCTGGGCGCCGGCCACTGCTTCCGCGACCAGGTGCTGGAAGTCTGCCCGGAGATGGCCAAGTTTTCCTCGCCCAGCACCGGCAACGGCATGCAGCGCACCTTCGAAGGCTCGTCGCTGGAGACGATCCGCCACATGGTCGCCAGCGGCATCGGCCTGACCGTGCTGCCGCGCGCCTCGGTGCCGGACATGAAGGACCCGAACGGCATGCTGACCTTCGTACCTTTCCAGGATCCGGCGCCGTCGCGCCGCGTGGTGATCGTCTGGCGCAAGAGCTTCACGCGCCGCGCCGCGATCGACGCCGTGGTCAATGCCGTTGCCGAATGCGGCTTGCCGGGCGTGGAGATGGTCACGTTCCAGGACGTGGCCTGAGACGCGGCTGAACAGCGGGCACCGCAATGACGGCAGCGGCCGCCGGCGCCGGTTCGGGATGAAAGCCGGGCAGCTGGCAGGCGCCCGGCGCGGCCGGCTGGCGCGCCAGGATGTTTTCCAGCAGTTCCGTGCTGCGGCGCGGCGCGGCGGCGCCCACGGTGCAGCGCACCGGCTCCCAGGTCACGCCGGTCAGCCGGAATTCCATCGTCTGCACCTGATAGCCGTGTCCGCCCTGTTCGACGGCCACCACGACGATGTCGCCATTCACGGCGCCGAGCGCGAAGCGGCGCTGGGGCAGGCCGCCCCCCGGCACGTCGCCGGCATTGAAGCGGTCGCCGCGGTCGGCGATCCCGCCCTCCTCGCCCAGGCCCACGCCCAGCAGGGCCTGGATGCCGGCCGGCAGCTCGCGCAGCGACTGCGCCTCGGTCCAGTCGGCCGCGCCGCGATCCGCATCCCCTCGGCCGGCGCCGGCGCCCGCCCTGGCAGCCGCATCGGCCAGCGCACAACAGCCGAGCCCGATACCTGCCGCCACCACGATACTTGCGAGCTGCATCTCGTCCCCCCTTTTTTATTGTCGAAAGCCGGCATCGTAGCCCGCTCGAGCCCGTCATACCTTGTGCATAGTCGATCGTGCGCCATGAACAGGCTAAAATCCTGATCTTGCAAATTTTCAATTCAGAATCCGCGATGAACAAGCTGGCGCTCTACTTCCGCCTGATCCGTGCAGACAAGCCGATCGGCATCCTGCTGCTCCTGTGGCCGACCCTGTGGGCCTTGTGGATGGCATCCGGCGGGCGGCCCGACCCGATGGTGGTCGTCATCTTCGTGCTCGGCACGGCCCTGATGCGCTCCAGCGGCTGCGCGATCAACGATTACGCCGACCGCGACTTCGACCGCCACGTCAAGCGCACCGTCGACCGCCCGCTGACCAGCGGCCGCATCAAGGGCTGGGAAGCGCTGATGGTCGCGCTGGTGCTGGCGATCCTGTCCTTCCTGCTGATCCTGCCGCTGAATACGCTCACCAAGCAGCTCTCGGTGATCGCCGTGATCGTGGCCGGCAGCTACCCCTACTTCAAGCGCTTCTTCGCCATTCCCCAGGCCTACCTGGGCATCGCCTTCGGCTTCGGCATCCCGATGGCCTTCGCCGCCGTGCAGGACAGCGTGCCGGCGGTGGCCTGGTGGCTGCTGGTGGCGAACGTGTTCTGGGCCGTGGCCTACGACACCGAGTACGCCATGGTCGACCGCGACGACGACCTCAGGATCGGCATCCGCACCTCGGCGATCACCTTCGGCAAATACGATGTAGTCGCCGTCATGCTGTGCTATGCGGCGGCGCTGGGCATCGACCTGGTGTGCGGCTGGATGCTTGGCCTGCGCTGGTGGTTCGTGGGCGGCGTGCTGGTGGCGGCCGCGATGGCGCTGTATCACTACACCCTGATCCGCGGACGCGACCGCATGCGCTGCTTCGCCGCCTTCCGCCACAACAACTGGCTGGGCGCCGCACTGTTCGCCGGCGTCGCGCTGGATTATGCTTTAGGTTAATATTGACACTAATACACACCCACTTTCGACGAGGTTCACCATGATGGAAAAAATCCCGACCCAGACCGGCGCACGCGACCAGCTGCTGTCCGACCTGAAGACCGTCATCCATGACGCCGAAGCCTGGCTGCGCCACAGCGGCTCGCTGACCGGCGAAGAGCTGAAGGCGGCCAAGGCCAAGTTCGAACGCACCCTCGTCAAGGCCAAGGACGACATCATCCGCCTCGAAGAAGTCGTGGTCGAGAAGACCAAGGTCGCCGCCAAGGCCACCGACGAGTACGTCCAGGAAAACCCCTGGAAGTCGGTCGGCATCGCCGGCGCCGTCGGCGTCGTGATCGGCATGCTGATCGCCCGCAAGTAATCGGGCTGACCCCGTGGCGATCCTGGCGGCGGCAAGCCGTATAACCGCGACCCTGGTGGCCATGGTCGGCACGCGGCTGGAGCTGGCCGCCGTCGAATTCCAGGAAGACGCGCGCCGCCTGCTCGGCTACCTCGCGTGGGCGCTGCTGGCGGTGTTCCTGGCGGCCGGCAGCTTCATGCTGGTGGCGCTGTTCGTGATCCTGCTGTTCTGGGACGCCTACCGCCTGCAGGCGGTGGCCGGCATGGCCGTCCTGCTTGGCGCCGCTGCCTTCCTGATCGTGTCAAACGTACGCGCCAGGCTGAACGCCCAGACGCCCCTGTTCGCGGCCACGCTGGCCGAACTGCGCAAGGACGTCGAGTACGTGCGCCACACGGCCCACGCGCACGCGGAGGCCGCCAATGAATAAACCCTCCCTCGCCGCGCGCCGCGCGGAACTCGTCGAACGCTGCGCCGAGCAGCGTACCGGCCTGGCCTACGAACTACAGTCGCTGCGGCCGTCGAATGTGCTCGACCATCCGCTTGCCGGCTATGTGGCCGGCCACAAGAAACTGGTGCTGGGCGCCCTCGGCGCCGGGCTGGGCATGGCGCTGCTGCGCCGCAAGCGCCTGCTGGCGCTGGCCGCATCCGGCACCTCGGCCTGGCGCATGGCCCAGGGGGCGCTGGCGATGCTGGCGCGGCTGCGCCGGTAAACACCGTACGCAAGCCCACAGTGAATCGCAGAAACTACATTTGGTGTTGTGTCTAGTTTCAATCGGAACTCGTCGAAATACCTGTCGTGTTAGTGTTTGACTACCGAACACTCCTGCGAGGAAAACATGTCCAACGTCGTCGTTCGCCTGGCCGCAGCCGCTGCGGCGCTGTCTCTTGCCCATGTCGCCGTCGCTGCCGACCTGAGCCACAAGGATGAGAAATACATGACCAAGACCGCACATGGATTGATCTCCGAAGTCGCGATGGGTGAAATGGCCCAGAAGAATGCCGCCGATGAGCGCGTCAAGCAGTTTGGCAAGCGCATGATCGACGACCACGGCAAGGAGCTGGCGAAGCTGAAGCAACTGGCCAGCCAGAAGAAGGTGACCTTGCCCGACGACATGGATCATGGCCAGAAGAAGGAATTCGACAAGCTAGGCAAGCTGAGCGGCAAGGATTTCGACAAGGAATACGTGAAATACGAGGCCAAGGATCACAAGGAAGACGTCGAAGACCAGGGCAAGGAAATGAAGGCGACGTCGGACCCCGACCTGAAGAAATTCGCGACTGCCTCCTACGATACCGTGTCCAGGCACAAGGAAAGCATCGACGAGCTCCACCGCACACTGGGCGGAAAATGACAAGCCATGGCGCCGCAGTCTATACCCCGACGGCGAAAGCCCTGCACTGGACGATCGTCCTGCTGGTCACGATCCAGTTCGTGACGGCGCTGGCGATGCCGGATATCGGCCCGCACACGCAGCCCGACACCTGGATCGGCCTGCATTTTTCGATCGGTGTGCTGATACTTGTCGTGATGGCGGCGCGCCTGGTCCACCGTCTGATGTACCCGGTGCCGCTGGAAGCCTCACAGGCGCCAGCGTGGGAACGTGTGGTCGCCCTGTTGATACATCGGCTGTTTTACCTGATCCTGCTGACCGGTCCCTTGCTCGGCTGGGCATCGGCTTCTGCGCATCGCCTGACGGTAAGCCTGTTCGGATTGATCACGCTACCGTCGATTGCCGCACCGAAAGCACGCTGGGCGCTCACTGCGGGTGACGTGCATGCCACCGCCATGTGGGTTTTGCTGGCCCTGGTAGCCATGCATGCGGCGGCAGCGCTCTATCACCATGTCGTCCGCCACGATGCTACCTTGCGGCGCATGTTACCGGTCGAATAAGGGTTAGCCGGCGCATCGCGCAAGGTCCGCGATCGGGTCGATTCCATCCCGACGTGATAGTTTGTGATTTTTTCAATCAGGCAACCTGTTATGCTGGACAGACCGGCGACCCGTCCACCGGCGGACGGTCGCAACAAGCGTGTCTTCTAACCCAGCGCCAAGGCATGTCGTGAACACCCATCAGTCAATCAGCAAGTCGGACCTGGCTCTCGCTCGCGAAACCGGCTTTTCGGAATGTGCGATTGCGCTTCGTCGCGCACTCACCACCACGCCAGTCGGATGGCTGCTCGCCGTATGGTTCTGCTGGGGCCGTGTTCCCATCCATTCCATCGCCTTGTGGCTGGGGTGTGCTGCCGCGGTATGGGCTGGCAGTCTGGCGGTCTTGCAGCATATGATCGTCGTCGGCTCCCAGCTGGCGCTTCATCGCAATCGGCTTCGCTGGATCGCCGGGCTGGACGGCTTTGGCTGGGGTCTGCTTACCTGGTTCTTGATCGGGTATGACCCCACGCTCGACGCTACGCTGATGGCGCTGTTGTGCGGCGTCACGTCGATCAATGCACAGGTGTATGGCACCTATGTGGTGGCCTATTTCGGACAAATCGGCATCCTGTGGAGCATGGCGGTATTCGGGTTATTGCTGCTTACCAGCAGCCAGGGTGCGCTCGATTACGTTGCCGGCCTGAGCGTTTTCATCGCCCTCACCGCCTACTACACGCGCGCGATCTCACAACGCTTGATCGAAGGAATTCGCTTGCAGCACGCTAATGCCTCGCTGGCGTCGCAACTGCGCACGGCGCTCCACAAGGTCGAACTCGACGCGGCGACCGACGCGCTGACAGGGCAAGGAAACCGCCGGGCACTCGATGAAGAACTCAAGCGCCAGCTCGAGCGGCGCGCTGCCTCCGGCATAGCTTTTTCCATCCTGATGCTCGACATCGACTTCTTCAAGAATATCAACGATGAATTCGGCCACATGGTTGGCGACGATGTCTTGCGTGCTTTCGCGCAGAGGCTACGCGAATTCCTGCGTTCGGACGATTTCTGTGCGCGCTTTGGCGGCGAGGAGTTCGTCGTCGTTCTGCCGGACACGCCCTTGGCCGCAGCGCTGGAAATCGGAGAACGGATCTGTAGAGGTATTGCACATGCTCCCCTGTTGACCAAGCCGAGAGTGCAGGCAACGGTGTCGATTGGCGTAGCAACAATGGAGCCAGGACAGAACATCTGTGAACTGTTTGCCGCGGCGGATGCTGCCGTCTACCTAGCCAAGAACGGGGGGCGCAACCAGGTGCGCTCCCACATGCACATGCCGGTACAAGTCGACGGCATATGAAGCCGGCCGCTTTTACTGGACCAGGTGGCCGCCCAGCGTGTAGCTGATGCGGGCGTTGTCGGACCAGGCCTTGTCGCCCAGTTTTGCCGGATGCTTGTCCTTCGCCGACTGCACCAGGCGGCGCCCGCCGTCCTCGATCGTCACGCTATCGTAAGCGCCCTTCGGCGCCTCGACCTTCGTGGCTTCCAGCTCGTCGCAGATATTGAAGCCGAACAAGCTTGCGGCCCCGAGCGCCGCCCGGACCTTGAGTCCTTCCCCTTTCGCCATCGCCATCTGCGCCGCGCAGGCCAGGCGCAGGTCGCCCATGCGCTGGACGCCGTCCGGCAATCCAGGCGAGCGCACCTGCACCAGCGGGTGGTTGAATTCGCCTTTCGGGAAATTGCGGTTCACGACCACCATGGCGCCGTCGTCCTCGGCCAGGGTGCCGCGTGTCAGCGAGAAGCTGGTGTTGGACGCCATCGGCAAGGGAAGGCGGTGATCCGCGCCGACGATCTCGACCTGGTTGCCGCCCTGCGCGGCATCCACTTTCGGCAGGCGGAAGCTCATCGTGGCGCCCGGCGCCTGTTCGGCCGCGCGCTTTTCGAACACGCTCCGGGCCTTTTCCAGCAGGCTGAAACGCCATGCCATCGGCTTGGCTTCATCCGCATCGGTCTTATGCCCGACATTGATCGAATCGTTGGCGTGGACGCTGCCGGCGAGGGCCAGCAGGACCAGGAAAGAAGGGACGCGCATGAAAATAGCCCGGTTGCTTAGTAGATACTGAACATTAGCACGCCAGTATCCCCACCACCCGGGCGGTACGACGAACGGGCGATTTCGTGCGATGGCCGGTGCTAGCCCGGATTAATCGGGCGGCCTGCCCTCGTGCATGATCTTTTTCAGCTGCGTGCGCAATTCGGGCGTATCCGCATGCTTGTGCACGGCAACCGCATGCTGGGCAGCGGCTTCGATGAGCTCATCTTCACGGTCGGACGCGATCGTGATGCTGCAATTCATTTCGCTCGGAAACTCACGACAATCGATATATTTACGCGTCATGGCGCTCTCCTGGCTTGAGGTATTCAAGCGAAGTATAGGCCGCCCTGCACGGACATCAAGCGGAGAAGCCGCTTATCCCCTGCCCAGCTCCTCGCCCAGCTCGCGCCCGCGCGCCGCCGCCGCCTTCATGGCATCGACGATGGCCTGCTTCACGCCGGACGCTTCCATGCTGGCGATGGCCGCGTAAGTCGTGCCGCCCTTCGAGGTGACGCGCTGGCGCAGCACGTCGGCCGGCTCGCTGGACTGCGCCGCCAGCTGGGCTGCCCCGCTAAAGGTTGCCATCGCCAGCTCCCTGCCCTGCTCGGCGGACAGTCCCATCTCGACGGCCGCCTGCTGCATCGCCTCGAGGAAGAAGAAGACATAGGCCGGACCGCTGCCCGACACCGCCGTCACCGGATCGATCAGCTCTTCCGACTCCAGCCACACGGTCTTGCCGACCGCGCGCAGGATGCTGTCGGCGGCCGCCTTTTGCGCCTCGCTGACGCCGGCCATCGCCACCATCCCGGTGATGCCCTGGCCGATCAGGGCCGGCGTGTTCGGCATGGTGCGCACGATGGCGCCATAGCCGCCCAGCCAGCGCGACAGATCCGTGCCGCGGATGCCGGCCGCGATCGACAGCACCAGCGGGCGCGCATCCAGTTGCGACTGCAGGCGCAGCGCCACGTCGCGCATCTGCTGCGGCTTCACGGCCAGCACGATCACCTCGCTCGCTGCGACTTCGGCGGCGATCTCGGGCGCGGTCGTCACGCCGTACTGGGCGCGCAGCCTGTCCCGCGCTTCCGGATTGGGGTCGACCACGTGGATATCCGAGGCCTGCGCCACCTTGCCGGCCAGGCCGGCGATGAGGGCGGTGGTCATATTGCCGCCGCCGATGAAACTGATCTTCATACGATTCCTTGGAAACTTACTCGTAATGGCGTGCGCCGAAGATGGCACTGCCCACGCGCACGATGGTCGCGCCTTCCATCACCGCCGCGCGCATGTCGCCGGACATGCCCATCGACAGGGTGTCCAACTGGATGCCGGACTTGACGATGGCCTGGGCCAGCTCGCGCAGGCGCGCAAAGGGTTCCCGCTGCAGCGCCGGGTCTTCCTGAGGTTCGGGAATCGCCATCAGGCCGCGCAGGCGCAGGTTCGGCAACGCGGCGACTGCCTGCGCCAGTGCCGGCAGTTCTTCCGGCGCCACACCGCTCTTGCTGGCTTCGCCGCTGATGTTCACCTGCAGGCAGATGTTCAACGGCCCAAGTTCGGGAGGGCGCTGCTCGGACAGGCGCTGGGCGATCTTCAGGCGTTCGACCGTGTGCACCCAGGAGAAATTGGCGGCGATCGGGCGCGTCTTGTTCGACTGGATCGGACCGATGAAATGCCATTCCAGCGACGTATCCGGTAGCGCTTTTGCGACAGCCGCGATCTTGTCGATGCCTTCCTGCAGGTAGTTCTCGCCGAAAGCGCGCTGGCCGCAGGCGGCCGCTTCGAGCACGGCTTCCGCAGGGAAGGTCTTGGATACGGCCAGCAGCTGGACCGTCGAACGCGGCCTGTTTGCGGCCCGGCAGGCGGTCTCGATTGTCGCTTCGACAGCTTGCAAGTTCCCGGCGATTGTGGACATAATGGTTTTCTACAGGAAATATTTTTCGGTCTAAGCAAAGCGGCATAACGTCGTTCCCGCGAAGGCGGGAACCCAGGTTTGCATGAGTATCGTCGACGCAAACAGAACTTGGATCCCCGCCTTCGCGGGGACGACGACGATGCAGCACAAGGATTATATCTAAATGGACATCTCTGAACTCCTCGCCTTCTCGGTCAAGAACAAGGCCTCGGACCTGCACCTGTCGGCCGGCCTGCCGCCGATGATCCGCGTGCACGGCGACGTCCGCCGCATCAACCTGCCGCCGCTGGAGCACAAGGACGTGCACGGCATGATCTATGACATCATGAACGACGGCCAGCGCAAGCAGTACGAAGAGATGCTGGAGTGCGATTTCTCGTTCGCGATTCCCGGCCTGGCGCGCTTCCGCGTCAACGCCTACAACCAGGAACGCGGCGCGGCGGCCGTGATGCGTACGATTCCGTCCAAGATCCTGAGCCTGGAAGAACTGAACGCGCCGCGGATCTTCGCCGAGCTGGCCCTGAAACCGCGCGGCCTGGTGCTGGTGACCGGCCCGACCGGCTCCGGCAAATCGACCACGCTGGCGGCGATGGTCAACCACCTGAACGAGAACGAGTACGGCCACATCCTCACCATCGAGGACCCGATCGAGTTCGTCCACGATTCCAAGAAGTGCCTGATCAACCAGCGCGAAGTCGGCCCGCACACGCTGTCCTTCAACAACGCGCTGCGCTCGGCCCTGCGCGAAGACCCGGACGCGATCCTGGTCGGCGAGCTGCGCGACCTCGAGACCATCCGCCTGGCGCTGTCGGCGGCCGAAACCGGCCACCTGGTGTTCGGCACCCTGCACACCTCGTCGGCGGCCAAGACCATCGACCGTATCGTCGACGTCTTCCCGGCCGAAGAAAAGGAGATGGTCCGCGCGATGCTGTCGGAATCGCTGCAGGCCGTGATCTCGCAGACCCTCCTCAAGACCAAGGACGGCGCCGGCCGCGTGGCCGCGCACGAAATCATGATCGGCACCCCGGCGATCCGCAACCTGATCCGCGAAGCCAAGATCGCGCAGATGTATTCGGCGATCCAGACCGGCTCCAACGTCGGCATGCAGACCCTCGACCAGAACCTGACCGACCTCGTGCGCCGCAACGTGATCTCGTCCGCCGCCGCCCGCGCCGCGGCCAAGATCCCGGAAAACTTCCCGGGCTAAGGAACAGACATGGAACGCGACCAGGCCTCCAAATTCATGTTCGACCTGCTGCGCCTGATGGTCGGCAAGGGCGGCTCCGACCTCTTCATCACGGCCGGCTTCCCGCCCGCGATCAAGATCGACGGCAGGATGACGCCGGTCTCGAACCAGGCCCTGAACGGCAGCCACACGGCCGACCTGGCGCGCGCCATCATGAACGACAAGCAGGCCGCCGGCTTCGAACTGTCGAAAGAAGCGAACTTTGCGATCAGCCCCGGCGACCTGGGGCGCTTCCGCGTTTCCGCCTTCATGCAGATGGGCTGCGTGGGCATGGTGCTGCGCGTGATCACGACGACGATTCCAAAATTCGAGGACCTCGAACTGCCGGGGGTGCTGAAGGACGTGATCATGGCCAAGCGCGGCCTGGTGATCATGGTCGGCGCCACCGGTTCCGGCAAGTCGACGACGATGGCGGCGATGGTCGGCTACCGCAACGAGAACAGCTACGGCCACATCATCACCATCGAAGACCCGGTCGAATTCGTCCATCCGCACCGCAACTGCGTGATCACCCAGCGCGAAGTGGGCGTCGACACCGACAGCTTCGAGGCCGCGCTGAAGAACTCGCTGCGCCAGGCGCCGGACGTGATCCAGATCGGCGAGATCCGCGACCGCGAAACGATGGAACACGCGATCGCCTTCGCCGAAACCGGCCACCTCTGCCTGGCCACCCTGCACGCCAACAGCGCCAACCAGGCGCTGGACCGCATCATCAACTTCTTCCCGGAAGAGCGCCGCCAGCAATTATTGATGGATTTGTCGCTGAACCTGAAGGGCCTGATCTCGCAGCGCCTGATCCCGAAGAAGGAAGCCAAGGGCCGCGTGGTCGCGATCGAAATCATGCTGAACTCGCCGCTCATCTCCGACCTGATCTTCAAGGGCGAAGTCCACGAGATCAAGGAGATCATGAAGAAGTCGCGGGAACTCGGCATGCAGACCTTCGACCAGGCCCTGTTCGATCTCTACGAGGCGGACAAGATCAGCTACGAGGATGCGCTGCGCAACGCGGACTCCGTCAACGACCTGCGCCTGAACATCAAGCTCAACAGCAAGCACGCGAAGAACCGCGATTTCTCGGCGGGGACGGAGCATCTCGGCATCGTCTGAAGTGGCCGGCTGGCGACGCGCACAAAGAATGTATCTATGAAAACGCGCCAGCGCGTTCCATAATGTCATACACGTAGGCCAATCGATCATCCCGGGAGACGATCATGTGGCATCAGGTGTATGACCCCTTGGGCAACGCCGTCCTGTCGACCTTGGCGGCAGCCATCCCCGTCGCCGTGATGCTCGCGGCGCTCGCTTTCTTCCACATCAAGGCGCATATCGCCGCCCTGCTTGGCCTCGCCAGCGCACTGCTGGTGGCAATTTTCGCGTATGCAATGCCGCCGCCGACGGCGATATCGGCCGCCCTGTATGGCGCCGCCAACGGCCTGCTGCCGATCGGCTGGATCATCCTGAACGTGATCTTCCTGTACCAGCTCACCGAGCGTAAGGGCTACTTTAAGATCCTACAGGAATCGATTACCGGCATCACCACCGACCGCCGCCTGCAATTGCTGCTGGTGGCGTTTTCCTTCGGCGCCTTCTTCGAGGGCGCGGGCGGCTTCGGCACGCCGGTGGCCGTGACCGGCGCCATGCTGATCGGCCTGGGCTTTGCGCCGCTGGCCGCCTCCGGCCTGTCCCTGATCGCCAACACGGCGCCGGTGGCTTTCGGCGCGCTCGGCTCTCCGCTGATCGCGCTGGCCGGCGTCACCGGCCTCGACCTGCTTCAACTGTCGGGCATGGTCGGCCGGCAACTGCCCTTCTTTTCGGTGCTGGTGCCGTTCTGGCTGATCTGGGCTTTCTGCGGCTTTGCCGGCATGGCCGCGATCTGGCCGGCGGCCCTGGTGGCGGGCGTGACCTTTGCCGTCCCGCAATACCTGATCTCGAACTTTCACGGCCCGTGGCTGGTCGACGTCGGCGGCTCGCTCATGTCGATGCTGTGCCTGACGCTATTCTTGAAAGTGTGGAAGCCGGCGACGCTCTGGCATGACGCCGCGGGCAAACTCAAGTCCAGTACGGAAACCGCTACCCAAGCCTATGAAGGCGCTGGTACCGGTGCTGGAGCTGGAGCTGGCGCCGGTGCAGGCATGGGAGCCTACGCCGGTGCAGGGGCGGGTGCAGGCGGCGGCGCCTATGCCGGCGCCGATCCCGATTCCGATACGAACGGCACCGGCGGCGGCGGTGCAACGGGTCGCGCGCCGCTGGTCCACAACCATCCACGCTCGGCCGTGCTGAGGGCCTGGCTGCCCTGGCTGATCCTGTCGGTGCTGGTGTTCCTGTGGGGCATACCCGAGTGGAAGAAGCTGCTCGACGGTATCTCGGTCTTCAAGTACGACTGGCCGGCGCTGCACAAGGTGGTGCAGAAGATGCCGCCGGTGGCCAGCAAGCCGACTGCGGAGGCCGCCGTGTACACGCTCAACTGGCTGTCCGCCACCGGCTCCGGCATCCTCGCCGCCGCCGTCATTTCCGGCCTGGTGATGGGCTACAAGGTGCGCGAACTGTTCGCCGTCTACTGGGCCACGCTCAAGCTGATGCGCTTCTCGCTGCTGACCATTGCCGCCATGCTGGCGCTCGGCTATACCACCCGCTATTGCGGCCTCGACTCGACCCTCGGCCTGGCCTTCGCCAACACCGGCGTGCTGTATCCCTTCTTCGGCACCCTGCTCGGCTGGCTGGGCGTCGCGCTGACCGGTTCGGACACCGCCTCCAACGTGCTGTTCGGCGGCCTGCAGAAGACTTCGGCAACCCAGCTCGGTCTGAACCCGGTCCTGATGGCGGCGGCCAATTCCTCAGGGGGTGTGATGGGCAAGATGATCGATGCCCAGTCCATCGTGGTGGCTTCCACGGCAACCAAGTGGTACGGTCACGAGGGCGAGATCCTGCGCTACGTGTTCTTCCACTCGATCGCACTGGCCTGCCTGGTCGGCGTGCTGGTGACACTGCAGGCCTATGTTTATCCGTTCACTGCGCTGGTCAGGTAATATCCTCTGATCAACACTGACTACAGGAGTCCTTCGTGAATGTCTTCGATTTCCAGGCCACCTCACTCGACGGCAAGCCGGTCGACCTCGCCCAGTACCGCGGCAAGGTCCTCCTGATCGTCAACACCGCCAGCAAATGCGGCTTCACCCCGCAGTACCAGGGGCTCGAGACCGTGTACCGCGAACTGCACGGCCGCGGCCTGGAAGTGCTGGGCTTTCCCTGCAACCAGTTCGGTTCGCAGGAACCGGGTTCGGAAGAAGAGATCGGCGCCTTCTGCGAAAAGAACTATGGCGTGAGCTTCCCGATGTTCGCCAAGGTCGACGTCAACGGCGACGATGCGCATCCTTTGTTCAAGCACCTGAAGGGCGAAGCGCCGGGCGTGCTGGGCACCGAAGGCATCAAGTGGAACTTCACCAAGTTCCTGATCGGGCGCGACGGCAAGGTGGCCAAGCGCTATGCACCGCAGACCAAGCCGGAGGAGATTGCGGGGGAGATCGAGAAGCTGCTGGGGCAATGAGATTGTAAATCTGTAAGCTGACAAGTACGGCACAGGGTGGCGTTTGTTCATTTCTTTGCGTCGTTCACGTAACGTGAACAGACGAAAAAATTGAAACCTGTTTCGTTCTTGTGCCGCGCAAGCGCGACCGGATCACCGTCCACATGACCCGGCCGTTAGCATCGAGCGCCGAGACCGCAGCCACCTTGCGATATTCCTCTCTATGGTTCACCGTTTCGGCGTCAAGCGGATCGCCTGCCCGCCACCCGGCGCCAGCTTCAGCTGCAGCACGTCCTTCGCGGTCACGATACGCGTTTCAAGCACCAGGTCGAAACGATGCTCGTTGCGGTAATCGGCCGCATCGCCGTCGCGATAGATTTCGGCCACATACTGCTTGCCCGGGTCGAGGAAGGACAACGGGAAGGTCAGCGTGCGCGCCTGCCCATCGGTGACGGCGCCGACGTACCAGTCGTCCGACTTGCGGTCCTTGCGCGCGATGCTGGCGTATTCGCCGACCGCACCGTTGATCACTTTGGTCTCGGCCCAGTCGGTCGGCACGTCGCGGATGAACTTGAAGGCGGCCGGATACCTGGCGTAGTTCTCCGGCAGGTCGGCCGCCATCACGATCGGCGAATAGATGACGACGAAGTTGGCGAGCTGCTTGGCCTGGGTCGAGTTGAACACCTTGCCGTCCGCGCCCAGCAGGCTGAGGATGCCCGGCGTGTAGTCCATCGGACCGCTCAGCATGCGGGTGAAGACCAGCTTGGCCTCGTGGTCGACCGCGTTCGGCGGATTGCCCCAGGCGTTGTATTCGACGCCGCGTGCGCCTTCGCGCGAGATCCAGTTCGGCCAGGTGCGGCGCAGGCCGGTGTCCTTCACCGGTTCGTGGGTGTCGACGGCGATCCTGTAGCGCGCGGCATCAAGCACCGCTTTCTGGAAGTGGCGCACGCCTTCCTGCGAATCGTAATGGCCGAAGTGGATCTTGCCGTCCGGGCCCTGGAACTGCATGCTGCCGGCTTCGTGCACATAGCCGGACTTCACGCTGTCCACGCCCAGCTTCGCATACAGCCGGTACGCCGCGTCCATCTGCTTTTCGTAGGCCGGCAGGTTGCCGCCGGTCTCGTGGTGGCCGATCAGGCGCACGCCCTTCTGCTTCGCATAGGCGGCCAGCGCGGGCAGGTCGAAGTCGGGATAGGACTCGGTGAAGCTGAAGTCGGCGCCGCCGTGTCCCCAGTCGCTTTCCCAGCCGCGGTTCCAGCCTTCGACCAGCACGCCGCGGAAGCCGTTCTGTGCGGCGAAGTCGATGTATTTCTTGACGTTGGCCGTGTTGGCGCCATGCTTCGGTCCCGCGTTCCAGGTCGTGTGCTGCAGGTGCATGCTCCACCAGACGCCGACGAACTTCGACGGGTGTACCCAGGACACGTCGCCCAACTTGTTCGGTTCGTTCAGGTTCAGCTCGAGGTCGGACATGTAGAGGCCGGCCGCGTCGTCGGCGATGCGCAGCGTGCGCCACGGGGTCGTGAAGGCGCCATGCCGGACCACCGCCGGGCCGGTGCTCGACGGCGCCAGCTGGGCGCGCAGCTTCTGTCCTTCGACCTTGCGCACCCACATCGAGGCGTAATCGACCAGCGCCGCCTCGTGCAGGGCGAGGTGGGTGCCGTCCGCCAGGCGCATGGTCAGCGGGGTGTTGGCGGTGCCGATTTCCGCCAGCGGCGCCTTCTGGATCTGTTCTTCGAGGCCCGGCAGCTCGCCGGCCGGGATCCACCAGGCGGTAGCCGGCTGGGCGACCGCGAATTCGGTCAGCTCGTCGAGGATCTCGGTGTCGCGCAGCTGCGGCTGGTCCGGGAATTCGTAGCGGAAGCCGACGCCGTCGTCGTAGATGCGGAATACGATGGCAAGCGCGCGGTTGGCACGGTTCTTCTGCTCGACCTCGAGGCGCAGCTCACGGTAGTGGTTGCGCACGAAGCGGCGCTCGCCCCAGGGCTGCTCCCAGGTGTCGTCATGCTCGCTGACCTGCTTTGCGCGCAGGCTGAAGCCGCCCTCCAGCTTCGGTGCATTGGCCAGGTTGAAGCCCAGGCGCGACGGGCCGATGATCTCCTTGCCGCGGCGCTTGATGTCGTAACCCAGCTTGCCCATGCCGTCGATCTGGACGTCGACGCTGAGCACGTCGCCCGGCGAAGCCGCACTGGCCACCACCGCCTGCGCCCAGGCGGACTGGCCGGCCAGGCTGAGGGCGGCCGCTAGGGCCGTGGCAAACAAACGGAAATCAGGCTTGAAACGGGGACGAACGCGCATCGCTGACACCTCCACAAAAGAGATGTAATTTTACTACAGCCGAGTTCGGATTCAGGCGACGTTCAGGCCCATCGCCCTTACCAGTTCGGCCGCCTGGCGCGGCGAGATGGTGGCGCCGGCGAACTGCTTGGCGTTCGAGAGCTTCAGGCCGCCGAGGTCGGCCTCGCGCAAATCCGCATGGTCGAAGCGCGTGTCCTTGATGTGGGCATCGCGCAGGCTGCCGCCTTCGAACACGGCTTCGCGGAAGTCGCAACCGGACAGGTCGGCGTCGGCAAAATCCAGGCCCGTGAGCCTGGCCTTGCGGAAGGACATGCGGCGCAGGTCGGCGCCGATCAGCAGACTATCCTCGAAGGACAGGCCGAGCTGGCCGACTTCCTCGAAGCTGGCGCCGGTCAGCTTGCAGCCGCGGTAACTGCAGGAGGCCAGCTTGGCGCGGCGCCAGCTGGTGTTGTTCAGGTCGCAGGCTTCGAAGCGCGCGTCGACCAGGTCGGCGGCCTCGAAATCGGCATGGCCGCCGCGGCAGCGCCGCCAGCGCGTGCGCGCCAGGTTGGCAGCAAAGAAGGAGGTCTCGGCCACGGCGCAGTTGGCAAAGCCGCAGTCCTGCAGGTTCAGGCGCGACAGGTCGGCCTGCTGGAAATCGCATTCTTCGAATACCAGCAGCGCTTCCTGTGCGAGCAGTGCTTCGATGCGGTCGCGGCCGATGGTTTCGCCGCTGATGGTAATGGTTTGTTTCGACATGCTTGATGATGTTTGAAGCGGCGCTCTAGCGGGTCTCGACCAGCGCCGAGGCGTGGATGGTGCAGCCGCGGTGCACGTTCTCGAGGAAGCGGATCGCCTCCCCCAGCCGCGCCGTGGCCGGCAGCATGCGGCCCAGCGATTCGTCGTCGTTCAACTGGTCGATGCCGTAGGCGATCGCGCGCGAGACGTCGCGGGCCTCGCGGCCGTCGCTGTTGTAGAGCGCATCGTAGACGCCGATTTCTTCCCACAACGCGACGTAGCCGGGGCCGATCGAGTCCTGGAACGCGACCGAGGGCGCCGCATCCTCGTCCTGCGAGATCAACCGGAACACGAAACTCATGGCACCTCCGCCTTGCATAATTCGGGGCGCCGATCCTATCACGGCCTCGCGTTTCGCGTCGGACCGTCGGCAATCATCGCCACCGAACCCAGCGCCTGCAGCTCGGCCTTGGGCGATGCCGTGGTGGTGAGCATGAATTCCATCTTGCGGCGCGCGCCCGGCGGCGCCCAGGTCGAGGACACGGTGCGCATCTTGATCTTGTCCGCGCTCAGTTCGTCCCGGCTGGGGCCGCGCTTCGCCACCATCGGCTTGGGCGCATCGGCGACGATGTCGAGAAAGCCCTTCTCGATCGCGGTGGCGTTCGCACGGTGCGCGTGCAGCAGGCACAGGTTCTTCCCGGCCGGCAGGGCCAGCACGTAATTCCCCAGCTTGCCCTTGTACGGCACCGGCCAGGCGTCGCCGTCCATCCCGGCCAGGAACGGCTTGGCGTCTTCCGCCGGCAGCTTAGGCACCTTGTCGCGCAGCAGGCGGGCACGGAACTCGTCGAGGTCGCCGAAATGGCGCACGCACAGCTCGACGTAGAGGTTCAGGAAGCCGTCGGCGCCTTCGTCGGCGCCGGCGGCCTTCTTCTTGGCGGGCTTGGGCGCGGGCTTGGCGGCGTGATGGGCAGCAGGCTTGTGCGCCTGCCCTTCCCCCGCCAGGGCCGCCATCGGCAAGACCAGCAGCAAAGCTGCGAAGATCCTCATCGGCCCGGCGCCCCGGCCAGGGCGCGGTCGACCAGTTCGATCCAGTGCGTGACCGGCGTCTGCGTTCCCGACTGCAGGTGGGTGATGCAGCCGATGTTCGCGGACACGATTTCCTTTGCCCCGGTGGCTTCCAGGTTGGCGACCTTGCGGTCGCGCAGCGCATGCGCGATCTCCGGATGCAGCACCGAATAGGTGCCGGCCGAACCGCAGCACAGGTGGCTGTCCGCGCACAGCACCACGTCGACGCCGGCGGCGCGCAGCACGCCCTCGACCTTGCCGCGGATCTGCTGGCCATGCTGCAGGGTGCAGGGCGGGTGGAAGGCGATGCGTTCATTGATGCTGCCGGCCAGGCGGGCGCCGATCTCGCCTTCGAAATCCTGCATGACTTCGGACAGGTCCTTCGTCATCGCGCTGATGCGCGCCGCCTTCCCGGCATACTGCGGATCCTGGGCCAGCAGGTGGCCGTATTCCTTGACGGTGACGCCGCAGCCGGAGGCCGTCATCACGATGGCCTCGACCTTGCCGCCGTCGACGTAGGGCCACCAGGCGTCGATGTTGCGGCGCATGTCCTGCAGGCCGCCGTCCTGGTCGTTCATGTGGTAGCGCACCGCGCCGCAGCAGCCCGCCTTGGGGGCTTCGATCAGCTGCACGCCCAGCGCATCGAGCACGCGCGCGGTGGCGGCGTTGATATCGGGCGCCATCGCCGGCTGCACGCAGCCCGCCAGCGCCAGCATCTTGCGCGCATGCTCGCGCCGCGGCCAGACGCCCGCGCTGCGCGCCGGCTGCAGCTTGTCGCGCAGGCCGTGCGGCAGCAGCGGACGCGCCGCCTGGCCCGCCTTGAAGGCCGGCTTGAACAGTCTTGCGCGCGGCAGGAATTCCTTCAGCATGGTGCGTTTCACGCGGTCGCCCAGCGGACGGGCGACGCGCTCCTCGACCACCTTGCGGCCGATGTCGACCAGGCGCCCGTACTTCACGCCGGACGGGCAGGTGCTCTCGCAGTTGCGGCAGGTGAGGCAGCGGTCCAGGTGCAGCTGCGTCTTGCGGGTCGGCTGTTCGCCTTCCAGCACCTGCTTGATCAGGTAGATGCGGCCGCGCGGGCCATCGAGCTCGTCGCCCAACAGCTGGTAGGTCGGGCAGGTGGCGGTGCAGAAGCCGCAATGCACGCAGGCGCGCAGGATGGCTTCCGCCTCCTCTCCTTCGCGCGTGCCCTTGATGAAATCGGCGAGGTTCGTTTGCATGGTTCTTTAATACATCCGGCCGGGGTTGAAGATGTTCGACGGATCGAATCCGGCTTTCAGGCGTTCGTGGATCTTCGCCACGGCCGGCGCCAGCGGCTGGAACACGCCGACGCTTTTATCGCCGCCGCGGAACAGGGTCGCGTGACCGCCGCAGGCCTTCACCGTGGCGCGGATGCGCTCGCTTGTCGCGGCATCGCCGTCCGCGCGCAGCCAGCGCTGCGCCCCGCCCCATTCGATCAGCTGCGGACCTCCCAGCACGATGGCGCCATAGGTGGACGGTACCGACAGCCGCCAAAGCGGCGCATCGCCATCGAAGAAGGCATGGCGCTGCTCGCGCAGGCTGGCCCAGAAGGCCTCGCAGTCCGGCATGATGTGGCCGCCGTGTGCGGTGCCCAGCGAGCGGATGGCGGCATCGACCGCGGCCCGGGCGCCGGACAGGCGCAGCGCCAGCACGCCGTCAATCCAGCAGCTGGCCGAGATCGGCAGCGGCTGGCCGCCCCATTCGTTCAGCTTGCGGATGGCGTCGACCTCGTTCATCTCGAAGCGCAGCGTGGCTTCGCGGTAGGACAGCGGCAGCACCTTGACCGACACTTCCAGCAGCAGGCCGAGGGTGCCCAGCGAACCCGCCAGCAGGCGCGAGACGTCGTAGCCGGCCACGTTCTTCATCACCTGGCCGCCGAAGCTCAGGACGTCGCCCTTCCCGTCCAGCAGCTTCGCGCCGAGCACGAAGTCGCGCAGCGCGCCGCTGCTGGCGCGCCGCGGGCCCGAGAGGCCGGCGGCGATGGTGCCGCCCAGGGTCGCGCCTTCGCCAAAGTGCGGCGGCTCGAAGGCCAGCATCTGCTTGCGTTCGGCCAGCACGGCTTCGATTTCGGCCAGGGGCGTGCCGCAGCGCGCCGTGATCACCAGTTCGGTCGGCTCGTAATCGACGATGCCGGCATAGGCGCGCGTGTCGAGGATCTCGCCTTCGAGGCGCTGTCCGTACCAGTCCTTGCTGCCGCCGCCGCGGATGCGCAGCGCGCCCTTGCCTGCGGCCGCGGTCCGTACCTGGTCCTGGAATCGTTCAAGAGTCTGCTGCATAGTCAGTTTCAAAAGCGTCACTTTCAAAAACGCGGCAGGTCCGCGAACGGCAGCACGCCGCCGCTGACCCGCATCTTGCCCATTTCGGCGCAGCGCTGGAGGGTCGGCACCGCCTTGTTCGGATTCAGCAGCATGGCCGGGTCGAAGGCGCGCTTGACCGTGAAGAAGGCTTCCAGCTCGTTCGCGCCGAACTGCACGCACATCGAATCGATCTTCTCGACGCCGACGCCGTGCTCGCCGGTGATGGTGCCGCCGACCTCCACGCACAGGGCCAGGATGGCGGCGCCGAAGTCTTCCGCGCGCTGCAGCTCGCCCGGCTTGTTGGCGTCGAACATGATCAGGGGGTGCATATTGCCGTCGCCGGCGTGGAACACGTTCGCGCAGCGCAGGCCGTAGGTGTCCTGCATCGCTTCGATCCGGCTCAGCACGTGGGCCAGATGCTTGCGCGGGATGGTGCCGTCCATGCAGTAATAGTCGGCCGAGATGCGGCCGGCGGCCGGGAAGGCATTCTTGCGGCCGGACCAGAAGCGCAGGCGCTCGGCCTCGTTCTGCGACACCGCGATGGCGCTGGCGCCGGCCTGCTGCAGCACTTCCGTCATGCGTTCGATTTCCTCGGCCACTTCGAGCCCGGTGCCGTCCGCCTCGCACAGCAGGATCGCGGCCGCCTCGAGGTCGTAGCCGGCCTTCACGAAGGGCTCGACCATGCGCGAGGAGGTGCGGTCCATCATCTCCAGGCCGGCCGGGATGATGCCGGCCGCGATCACGCTGGCCACCGCGTTGCCGCCCGTTACCACGTCGTCGAAGGAAGCCATGATGACCTGGGCCAGCGCCGGCTTCGGCACCAGCTTGACGGTCACTTCGGTGACGATGCCGAGCATGCCCTCCGAGCCGATGAAGACGGCCAGCAGGTCCAGGCCCGGTGAATCCAGGCCTTCGCCGCCCAGTTCGATGACATCGCCTTCCATCGTACAGACGCGCACGCGCAACACATTGTGCACCGTGAGGCCGTATTTCAGGCAGTGAACGCCGCCGGAGTTCTCGGCCACGTTGCCGCCGATGGTGCAGGCGATCTGCGAGGACGGGTCCGGCGCATAGTAGAGGCCGAAGGGCGCCGCCGCTTCCGAGATCGCCAGGTTGCGCACGCCGGGCTGGACCACGGCGGTGCGCGCATAGGGTTCGACGCGCAGGATGCGGTTCAGGCGCGCGGTCGAGATCACCACACCGTCGGCCAGCGGCTGGGCGCCGCCGGAGAGGCCGGTGCCGGCGCCGCGCGGCACGATCGGCACCTTCAGCTCGCGGCAGACCTTCAGGATGGCCAGCACCTGCTCCTCGTTGTCGGGAAGCGTCACGATCATCGGCAGCTGGCGATAGGCCGCCAGGCCGTCGCATTCGTACGGCCGGGTATCTTCGGGGTCGTGCAGGACGCAACGCTCGGGGAGCACGGCGCGCAGGGCGCTGGCCACCTGGCGGCGGCGCTCGGGGTCGACTGGAATGGCGGGAATCATAAGCCGATTGTAAGCACTATTGCACTATTTTGGCGTATGCTCGCGCTATCTTTTTTTATAGGCAGGGCATAAGCATGGGCAATCGACTTTCGAAAATCGCGACCCGCACCGGCGACGACGGCAGCACCGGACTCGGCGACGGCAGCCGCACCGGCAAGGACAGCGCGCGCATCGCCGCGCTGGGCGACGTCGACGAACTGAATTCCTTCGTCGGCCTGCTGCTGTGCGAGGACATGCCGGCCGAGCTCAGGGAAGAGCTGATCTCGATCCAGCACGACCTGTTCGACCTCGGCGGCGAGCTGTGCATCCCGGGCTACCAGATGATCAAGGACGAGCACGTGGCGCGCCTGGACGGCCTGCTCGAGAAATACAATGCCGACCTGCCGATCCTGAAGGAGTTCATCCTGCCGGCCGGCTCGCGCGCGGCATCGACGGCCCACGTGTGCCGCACCGTATGCCGGCGCGCCGAGCGCAGCATCGTCGCGCTGTCGAAGACGGACACGATCAACGCCCAGCCGCGTCAATACGTGAACCGCCTGTCCGACCTGATGTTCGTGCTGGCGCGCGTGCTGAACCGCCACGGCGGCGGCAGCGACGTGCTGTGGCAGCACGAGCGCAAGCGCGGCTGACGGGGCGCCGCAGATGCAGGACAGCGGCAAGGCCGACGGCGTTTTCGAGGTCCGGTTCTACCGGGGCGGCGCGAACTGGCCCTCGAATCCCTTCCGGCTGCAGGGACGCGGCCAGCTGGCGATCGAGCCCGACTTCGTCTACGTGCGCGGCAGCAGCCACCGCTCGTTCCGCTTTCCGAAGAAGGAGGAGGAGCGCCTGCGCAAGGTCGACATCGTCAACGTGCGCACCGCGGGCGAGGACGTGATCTTCGACGTGGTCGGCGTCCAGGGCATGCAGGAAGTCGGCTTTTCCGCCGCCGGCCGCGATGCCGCGAAGGCCATCGCGGCGGCCCTCCCCTCGCGCTGCACGCCCGAGTTCGAGGTGGCGCATGCCGAGCGCGAGGTCTTCCATGACCGCATCGACTACTGGAGCCCGTCGACGCCGGTGATCTGGACCCTGCTGGCGGCCAACATCGGCATCTTCTTCCTGATGTGGCTGGAGCGTAAGGGCTTCGGCATGCCCTGGTTCAGGCCCCTGCCGGGCTGGGACTCGCTGGCCGCGGTGCAGGCCCACCTGCAGCTGTGGCAGCAGGGCATCCACAAGCTGATCGCGGCGCGCCAGTGGTGGCCGGATGCGCCCCCTGCCCTGCTCGCCGAGCAGCTCGTCAAATGGGGGTCGAACCTGCCGCGCAAGACCCTGGGCGAAGGCCAGTGGTGGCGCCTGCTGAGCTCCGCCTTCCTGCACGGCAGCCTGCTGCACCTTGGGATGAACATGCTGGTGCTGTGGCAGGCCGGCCAGCTGGTCGAGCGCATCTTCGGCAGCCTGCGCTTCGCCGGCCTGTATCTGCTTGCCGGCATCGGCGGCGGCCTTGGCAGCATGCTGTGGGGCCTGGTCTCCCAGCACCCCGTCAACAGCGTGGGCGCCTCGGGCGCGATCTTCGGCATCATCGGCGGCCTGTTCGCCTTCATCGGCCGCGAGCACAGCGGCGTGCCGCCGACCGTGGTGCGCGACCTGCGCGGCTCGGTCGGGCCCTTCCTGCTGTTTAATATCGGCGCCGGCTTCCTGTATCCGCACACCGACAACGCGGCCCACATCGGCGGCCTGGTGGCCGGCTGGCTGGCCGGCCACCTGCTGGCCCGCTCGCTGCACGTGCCGGCCCAGCATGCGGCCTCCCAAGGAACGTCATGACAGACGATTTCATCGGCATCTACGACGGCGCCCTGAGCAGCGAGCAATGCGCCCATATCCTGCAGCGCTTCGAGGCCAGCGACAAGGTCGTGCGCGGCCGCACCGGCAACGGCGTGGACGTGGCCAGGAAGGACAGCTGGGACCTCACCCTCACCCAGTACCCGGAGTGGCAGGACGTCGCCAGCCTGATGGCATCGAGCCTGCGGCGCCACCTGGCGCAGTACGTGGACCGCTACCGCGCGCTGGTGCTGGGCGCGCTGTCGCCGATGGTCGCGCATCCGGAAACCGGGCAGCCGGTCGCCCTCTCGCTCGACAACTTCGACGAATGCGGCCGCCCCCACCTGGACGCGCTGGTGCAGGCGATGTACCGCTGCGGCCCGATCAACCTGCAGAAGCACCTGCGCGCCAGCGGCGGCTACCACCACTGGCATTCCGAGATCTATCCGCAAACGCCAGCTGCGAG
The DNA here is from genome assembly GCF_052115005.1 of Massilia sp. 2TAF26. Lineage (NCBI taxonomy): Bacteria > Pseudomonadati > Pseudomonadota > Betaproteobacteria > Burkholderiales > Oxalobacteraceae > Massilia > Massilia sp. 2TAF26. The sequence continues at coordinate 21,710 of NZ_JBFRFV010000030.1, read as the reverse complement.
ACCCTGCACCGGGTGCTGCTGTTCCAGTTCTACCTGAACGACGTGGCCGAGGGTGGCGAAACCGAATTCCTGTACCAGGGCCGCAAGGTGGAAGCGCGGCAGGGCCGCCTGATCATTGCGCCGGCAGGCTTCACGCATACGCACAAGGGGCATGTGCCGCATGGCGGGGACAAGTATGTGGCGACTTCGTGGATTCTTTATCGGCGGGCGGAGGAGTTGTTCAAGTGACGTCGTTCCCGCGCAGGCGGGAACCCAAGTTTTTCGAACCGCAACGAACCTGGATCCCCGCCTTCGCGGGGACGACGTTCTTGAGTTGCTAGTCTTGCCCCGCTTCCTTCAACGCCTGCAACGCCATCGCATGAATACCGTCATACGACTTGGCAGCAGCAATGAAGCGGCCGTTGTGGCAGAAGCCGGCATCCGGCACGCCGGTGACAAGCGCCAGGTCGGCGTCGCGCAGGCCGGCCCAGGATGCCGGCAGGTCGGCGCGGGCTTCGAAGGTGTCGGCGGTGGCCGGTACCGTGTGCAGCATGTAGCGCTGCTCGCCGATGTTATGGCTGATGACGAACAGGACCTTCGGCATTTCCTTGCGCACCACCGAGCTCCAGGGCAGCGCGCTGTTCTTCAGGTAGAGCAGCCGGCCGCCTTCCAGCACCTCGGCCTTGCGCACCTGCTCCAGCGCGAGCAAGGCGCCGACGCGGTACTTGACGGCGTTCGCCATCACGTCGACGAGGAAATCCATCGCGCGGCGGAACTGGCTCAGGCGGTAGGCGTCGGCGCGCTCGCCGTAGCCCAGCCTTTCCTCGTCCAGCCAGCTCAGGTTGTAGCCGGAGATTACCGCCGACAGGCCGTAGCCGCCCGGCGCATTTTTCGCCGCGCCGACGTCCGACAGGTCCAGGTACTGCACGATGTCGGCGTCGATGGCGTAGGCGATGTGCTGGGCGGTTTCGTCGCTGAGCTGCTGGCCGGTGTGCTTCGCCGCCAGCGCGGCCACGCAACGGGCGCCGTATTCGCGCCACACCAGGCCGGCGCTCGCATACGGCACGCCGGTCTGGCGGGCGCCGCTGAAGCCCTTCTGGTGGTGGTCGAAGCGCCCCAGGGCCGGGTCCCAGATGCCGCCGACGTCGATCACGACGTCGCCGCTCTCGATGATGACCGGGTCGCGCGTGCGCACCAGTTCGGCCTCGGGATACAGCACGTAGATGACGGCAACCGCCCAGGCGTCATCCGCATGGAATTTGCCGCCGTGGGTGACGATCAGCATGATCGGTCTCTGCTCAGTTGTTGTTCACGACCAGGCGCGGCTCGCCGATCCCGAAACGTTCGCGGATCGATTTGCCGATGCCGTGCGCGTCCAGGCCGACGGAAGCCAGCAGCACGCCCGGGTCGCCCTGGTCGATGAACTTGTCCGGCAGGCCCAGGATCAGCAGCGGCTTGACGATGGCCTCGAGCGCCAATGCTTCGGCGACGGCCGAGCCGGCGCCGCCCATGGTGCAGCCCTCTTCCACCGTCACCAGGTAGTCGTGGTCCTTGGCCAGGCGCTTGACCAGCTCGACGTCGAGCGGCTTCACGAAGCGCATGTCGGCGACGGTTGCGTTCAGGCCCTCGGCCGCTTTCAGGCTCGGGGCCACCATCGAGCCGAAGGCCAGGATGGCGACGCCCTTGCCCTCGCGCTTCACGGTGCCCTTGCCGAGCTCGAGGGAGGTCAGCTCCTGCTGGATGGCGGCGCCGACGCCGGCGCCGCGCGGATAGCGCACTGCCGCCGGGCCCGGGTAGTGATAGGCCGTGGTCAGCATCTGGCGGCACTCGTTCTCGTCCGACGGCGCCATGACGACCATGTTCGGGATGCAGCGCAGATAGGCCAGGTCGTAGTTGCCGGCGTGGGTCGCACCGTCGGCGCCGACCAGGCCGGCGCGGTCGAGGGCGAAGGTCACGTCCAGGTTCTGCAGCGCCACGTCGTGGATCAGCTGGTCGTAGCCGCGCTGCAGGAAGGTCGAGTAGATCGCCAGCACCGGCTTGACGCCTTCGGTCGCCATGCCGGCGGCGAAGGTGACCGAGTGCTGTTCGGCGATGCCGACGTCGAAGTAGCGGTCCGGATACTGCTGGTGGAAGCGCACCATACCCGAGCCTTCGCGCATCGCCGGCGTGATGCCGACCAGGCGTTTGTCGGCGGCGGCCATGTCGCACAGCCAGTTGCCGAACACTTCGGTGTAGGTGATCTTGGACGGCGCGGTGGCGGGCTTGATGCCCTCGCTCGGATTGAACTTGCCGGTACCGTGGTACAGGATAGGCTCGGCCTCGGCCAGCTTGTAGCCCTGGCCCTTCTTCGTCACCACGTGCAGGAATTGCGGGCCTTTCAGCCTGCGGATGTTTTCCAGGGTCGGGATCAGCGAGTCGAGGTCGTGGCCGTCGATCGGGCCGATGTAGTTGAAGCCGAATTCCTCGAACATCGTGGCCGGGACCACCATGCCTTTCGCGTGTTCCTCGAGCTTCTTGGCCAGTTCCAGCATCGGCGCCGGCAGCACGCTTTTTCCCACGTTCTTGGCGGCGGCGTAGAACTGGCCCGACATCAGGCGCGCCAGGTAGCGGTTCAGCGCGCCCACCGGCGGCGAGATCGACATGTCGTTGTCGTTCAGGACCACCAGCAGGTCGACGTCGTCCTCGACACCGGCATTGTTCAGGGCCTCGAAGGCCATGCCGGCCGTCATCGAGCCGTCGCCGATCACGGCGATCGCCTTGCGCTTCTCGCCCTTGATCTTGGCCGCCTGCGCCATGCCCAGCGCCGCCGAGATCGAGGTCGACGAGTGGGCGGTGCCGAAGGTGTCGTACTCGCTCTCGTCGCGCTTCGGGAAGCCGGACAGGCCGTTATGCTGGCGCAGCGTCGGCATGCGGTCGCGGCGGCCGGTCAGGATCTTGTGCGAATAGGTCTGGTGGCCGACGTCCCAGACGATGCGGTCTTCCGGCGTGTTGAACACGTAGTGCAGCGCAATCGTCAGCTCGACGGTGCCGAGGTTGGACGAGAGGTGGCCGCCGGTCTTGGACACCGAATCGAGCAGGAACTGGCGCAGTTCGGTGGCCAGCGGGGTCAGCTGGGTGCGCGGGAGCTTGCGCAGGTCCGCCGGGTCGTTGATGGTATCTAGCAGTTTCATTTAGGCCTTCCGCTGCACGATCAGGTCTGCCAGTTCGCGCAGCCGCAGTGCTTGTTCTCCGAACGGCGCCAGCGCTTCGTGCGCCTGCTGCCGCAGTTGTTCGGCCAGCGCCTTGGACGGCCCCAGCCCCAGAATCGTTACGTAAGTCGGTTTGTTCGCCGCCGCGTCCTTGCCCGCGGTCTTGCCGAGGGTGGCCGAGTCTTCGGTCGCGTCCAGCACGTCGTCCACCACCTGGAAGGCCAGGCCGATCGCGCGCGAGTATTCCTTCAATGCGTCCAGCTCCCGCGCATCGAGCTCGCGGCCGGCCAGTGCGCCCAGCAGCACCGAGACGCGCAGCATGGCGCCGGTCTTCAGCTGGTGCATGCGCTCCAGCTCTTCCAGCGTCAGGGCCAGGCCCACGCTGTCCAGGTCGATCGCCTGGCCGCCGCACATGCCGGCGGATCCGGCCGCCTCGGCCAGCAGGCGCAGCATCGTGACCAGGCGCGCCGGGGCGACCTCCTCGCTGCCGGCGAGTACTTCGAAGGCCTGGGCCTGCAGCGCGTCGCCGACCAGCAGCGCGGTCGCTTCGTCATAGGCCACATGCACGGTCGGCTTGCCGCGGCGGAGCGCGTCGTCGTCCATGCAGGGCATGTCGTCGTGCACCAGCGAGTAGGCGTGAATCATCTCGACCGCGCAGGCGGCGCGTGCGACGGCATCTTCGCTGGCGCCGAACAGCTCACCGGCGGCATGCGCCAGCAGCGGGCGCACGCGCTTGCCGCCGCCCAGCACCGTGTAGCGCATCGCTTCGTGCAGCTTGGCCGGCACCTGCACAGTCGCCGGCAGGAAGCGCTCGAGCGCGGCCTCGGTGCGGGTCTGCACGCCTTCCATCCAGGCGCGGAAATCGGAATGGGCGCTCACGGTCGGGCTCATTCGGCGTCCTCGCCGTCGGCGCTGAAGGGTTTCAGCATTTCGCCTTCGAGCACCTTGACCTGCGACTCCACCTTTTCCAGCTGGGCCGCACAGTAACGCACGAGCTCGGAACCGCGGGCATAGGCAGCGACCGAGGCTTCCAAGGGCAATTGTCCGCCTTCCATCTGCGTGACGAGCTGGGCCAGTTCGGCCATCGCCTGTTCGAAAGACTCGGGAGGAACGGCGGCCGGCGCTCCAGCGCTCTCCGCGCTTGTTTTATTTGGCATAATGACTTTAATCGGTTCGGGGCTCGACTTGCCTGGCGGCAGTGCAATGGCAATGCGCGAGGCGCAACAGTCTAATCGCTTATTGTAAACAATCCTACCCCTGCGTGACGGCGCGACAGTTGCCGTTCTCTTGCAAGCAAAGACACATTTTATCGCAAAGCGCCCACCGATTCATGAAAACGATGCATTTCCGGCAATTTTTGAGCATCCACGCACCACAAGCTCGCGCGGGACCGAGACCGGATGAGCCTTTACAGGCTATAATCTCCGGTTCTGTCTCCGAAATACCGTATTCCGTTCTTTAAGGCGCAGGAAAAGCCGCAAGTTTTTCAACGCCCCAAAAAATACTGGTTCTCGGATTCTTTCTCTTCTTTGGCTGATATCTGTAAAGGGGGGTTGGGATGTCCGATCTGGCTACCCACGCCAAGCTGGCGCGCTCGTGCGCGCAGCTTCCGGTAAATGTCTACTTCGACGAAGCGCTGTTGCAGCGCGAAATGCATCACCTGTTCCAGAAGGGCCCCCGCTACGTCGGGCATGAATTGATGGTTCCCGAGAAGGGCGATTTCGCGACCCTGAAGTCGGAGAACGAGGGCCGCATGCTAGTGCGCAATGCGCAGGGCATCGAACTGCTTTCCAACGTCTGCCGTCATCGCCAGGCGCTGATGTTCAATGGCCGCGGCAATGCCAAGAATATTGTCTGCCCCTTGCACCGCTGGACTTATGACCTGAAGGGTGAACTGATCGGCGCGCCGCACTTTGCCGACACGCCCTGCCTGAACCTGTCGAAGACGCCGCTGCAGAACTGGAACGGCCTGCTGTTCGAACAGAACGGCTACAACGTGATGGACAAGCTCAAGCAGCTGTCGGTGACCAGGGACCTCGATTTCTCGGGCTATATGTTCGACCACGTCGAGGTGCACGAGTGCGACTACAACTGGAAGACCTTCATCGAGGTCTACCTGGAGGACTACCACGTCGAGCCCTTCCACCCGGGCCTGGGCAACTTCGTCAGCTGCGACGACCTGCGCTGGGAATTCGGCACCGACTACAGCGTCCAGACCGTGGGCGTGCACCGCGGCCTGCAGAAGTCCGGCTCGCCGGCCTATAAGGCATGGCAGGAACAGGTCCTGAAGTTCAACAACGGGCAGGCGCCGAAGTACGGCGCAATCTGGCTGACCCTGTATCCGAACATCATGGTCGAGTGGTATCCGAACGTGCTGGTGGTGTCGACCCTGTGGCCGATGGGCCCGCAGAAGACCCGCAACGTGGTCGAGTTCTACTATCCGGAAGAGTTCGTGCTGTTCGAACGCGGTTTCGTCGACGCCGAGCGCGCTGCCTATATGGAAACCTGCGTCGAGGACGACGAGATCGCCCTGCGCATGGATGCCGGCCGCAAGATCCTGCTGGACCGCGGCGTCAGCGAAGTCGGCCCCTACCAGTCGCCGATGGAAGACGGTATGCAGCACTTCCACGAGTGGTATCGCAGTAAATTGGAAAACGTCCCACCAGGAATTTAATGCCAGCTCTCTGGATGTTGTTCGCCAGCTTCGCGTTCGCCGCCATGGGCGCGGGCGTGAAGCTGGCCTCCCCCCTCTACTCCACCTCCGAAATCGTGATGTACCGTGGCCTGGTCGGCACCGTCATCCTGTTCCTCACGATCCATCTGCAGGGCGGCACCTTCCGCACCCTCTTCCCCCGTCAGCATCTGACGCGCAGCCTGGTCGGCGTGATCTCGCTGTGGATGTGGTTCTTCGCGATCGGCAAGCTGCCGCTCGCCACCGCCGTCACCCTCAACTACATGGCGCCGATCTGGCTCGCCACCTGGATGTTCTTCATCGGCTGGTGGCATGCGAAGGGCGAGACCGAATGGCCGCTGGTGATGGCCATCGTGATGAGCTTCGTCGGCGTGACCCTGGTGCTGCGGCCGGCGGTCGAGACCAACCAGTGGCTGGGCGGTGCGATCGGCCTGGCGTCCTCGATCGTCTCGGCGATGGCCTATATGCAGGTGCGTAACCTGGGCCAGATGGGCGAACCCGAATACCGAGTCGTGTTCTATTTTTCGTTGACCACGTGCCTAGCCGGCTTCTTCGGCACGCTGCTCGAGAACGGCCCGGCCACGCCCTTCCACACGCATACCTGGCATAGCGGCCTGCTGCTGGTGGCGATCGGGGTGCCGGCCTTGCTGGCGCAGATGGCGATGACGCGCGCCTACCGCCTCGGCAAGGTGCTGGTGGTGGCCAACCTGCAGTACACCGGCATCATCTTCTCCAGCCTGTGGGGGATGCTGCTGTGGGGCGACGTGTTCGACTGGCACGTGTGGCTGGGGATGGGTGTGATCCTGGTCTCCGGCATCGCCGCGACGTTCTACAATACGAAGCGCACGGCGCGAGGCGCCGTCGTCAAGGATACCGATCCCATCGCCAGCGAACTTTAAGGAGACCGCCCGTGTACACGACCCTGATCGAACCCGCCGCCCTGGCCGCCCACGTCAACGACGCCGACTGGGTGATCGTCGATTGCCGCCACGACCTGGTGAACCTGGCGGCCGGACGCGACGCCTATGCGGCCGGCCACCTGCCGAACGCGCTGTTCGCCGACATGGAACACGAGCTGTCCGGCGCCAAGCGGGATGCAAGCGGCGCCTTCCGCGGCCGCCATCCGCTGCCGGAAAAGGATGACTTCATCGAACTGCTGCGCAGCTGGGGCGTGAACGACAACACCCAGGTCGTGGCCTACGATGCCCACGGCGGCATGTACGCGGCGCGCCTGTGGTGGATGCTGCGCTGGATCGGCCACGAAGCCGTGGCCGTGCTGGACGGCGGCCTGCCGGCCTGGCAATCGGCCGGCCAGCCGGTCATTACCGATGCGCCGTCGGCGCCTGCCCGCGGCACCATCGCCGCGCGCGAGCCGCTGGTGACGACGGTGGACGTGAACACGGTGCTGCACAATGTGGAACATGGCGGCCGCCAGGTCGTCGACGCACGCGCACCGGACCGCTTCCGCGGCGAGAACGAGACCATCGACCCGGTCGGCGGTCACATCCCCGGCGCGAAGAACCGCTTCTTCAAGGATAACCTGCAGGCGGACGGCCGCTTCAAGGCACCGGAACAGCTGAAGACGGAACTGGACGTGGCGGTAGGCGATCCGAACAACGCCATCATGCAGTGCGGCTCCGGCGTCACGGCCTGCCACAACCTGCTGGCGCTGGAAGTGGCCGGCATGCCGGGCGCGGCGTTGTACCCGGGATCGTGGAGCGAGTGGAGCGCAGATGCTGCGCGCCCGGTTGCTACCGGCGCTCAGAGAGCCTGATAGGAGATCCGACGCGGCGCGGCCAGTGTCCACCGGCGCCAGATAATCGTAGGGTGGGCACGCCGTGCCCACCGCCGTGCTCACGCTAAGCGCTGGGGGTTTTTAGTGACCGAAATCGTAGGGCGCCGGCAGGAAGTCCGCCAGCGTAAACACGACGACCGACAGCACCAGGATGCCGAGTACATAGCCGAACCGCGACGGCTTCTCGCGCAGCGCCACAACCAGTTGATTCACCAGCCTTGCCATTGCTTCCCCCACGTAGGTAAGCACTCAGCATAGGCCGCATCGAATCGCGATGTCAATATCAGGGCGCAAGAAAGCCCTGAAACCTCAGTGTCCGTGCGTCAGAAGCAGCACGATGACCACACCCAGGCCGATCAGCAGCACCTGCGGGATCGATTCGCGCACGGTGGCGCGGCGCTGCATCTGCGGCATCAGGTCGCTCACGGCGATGTAGATGAAGCCCGACGAGGCGAACACCAGCACATAGGGAATCAGGCCGCTGGCCCGGTCCAGGGTGTAGTAGCCGAGCACGCCGCCGACCACCGCCAGCAGGCTGCACAGCAGGTTGAACACATAGGCGCGCAGGCGCGAAAAGCCGGCGTTCAGCAGCACGATGAAGTCGCCGATCTCCTGCGGGATCTCGTGGGCGATGATGGCCACCCCGGTCAGGATGCCCAGCTTGGGATCGGCCAGGAAGGCCGCCGCGATCAGGATCCCGTCCGTGAAGTTGTGCATGCCGTCGCCGATCAGGATCATCCAGCCGGCCTTGCCGGCCTGGTGGGCGTCGTGACCGTGGGCGTGGTGATGGCCATCTCCCTCGTGATGATGCGAATGGCGCAGCAGCGCCACCTTCTCCAGCATGAAGAAGGCCAGCAGGCCGCCCAGCAGGGTCGCGAACAGCGCGCGCGGGTCGACGTGGGACTCGAAGGCTTCCGGCAGCGCGTGCAGCAGCGAGGTCGCGAGCATGATGCCGACCGACAGGCTGACCATGCGCTCGACGACTTTCGCGAGCAGGGCGAACGAGAAAACCGCGGCAGCCGTGATACTGACGACGCCGGCCACGCCGGTGGCCAGCAGGATGGAAATGAGAACGGGATCGATCGTGAAGCCTCTTGTTGTTCTTGGTGCGCCGCCGACGGGCGCAAGCCGGGCATTGTACCGTGCCCGGCCGCTGCCTGCCGGGATCAGGCCACGCCGTGCTTGCGGAACCAGGCCAGCGCGCGCGCCCAGCCGTCCTTCGCGTCCTTCTCGTTATAGCTCGGACGGTAGTCGGCATGGAAGGCGTGACCCGCATCCGGATACACCACGAACTCCGAGCCGCTCGCGCCCTCGGCCAGCGCCGCCTTCATCTTGTCGACGCTGTCGAGGGAGATGCCGGTGTCCCTGGCGGCGTACAGGGCCAGCACCGGCACGGTCAAGGCAGGCGCGATGTCGACCGGGTGCTGCGGCGTGTTGGCGGTGGCGTCGCCCGTCAGGCGGCCGTACCAGGCCACGCCGGCCTTGATCTTCGGGTTATGGGCCGAATACATCCAGGTGGCCCGTCCGCCCCAGCAGAAGCCGGTGATACCAAGCCTGTCGATGTCGCCGCCGTTCTCCGCGGCCCAGGCCACGCAGGCGTCGAGGTCGGCCATCACCTGCGCGTCCGGCGTTTTGTGGATGATGTTCTTCATCAGGGTGGGGATGTCGGCAATGGCCGACGGATCGCCCTGGCGCACGAAGAGTTCCGGCGCCAGCGCCAGGTAACCCAGCTTGGCGAAGCGGCGCGCGACGTCGGCGATGTGCTCGTGCACGCCGAAGATTTCGGAGATCACCAGGATCACCGGCAGATTCGATTTGCCCTCGGGCTGGGCGCGGTAGACCGGCACGGCCTGGCCATTCACGGTCAGCTCGACGGTGCCGGCGCTCAGGCCGGCGGTGTCGGTCTGGATCAGCGACTGGGCCGCAAGCGGTTGCGTGGCGGCGGCGAAGCGGTCGGCGTTCTTTACGAGGTCGTTCATGTGCATCCTCTGGTCGGGTAACAAAGGATGGCTATCTTAACGTAGGGTGGGCGCGGCCGGCGTGGGCACGGAGTGCTCACCCTACGTGCTTAATGCGCGGTTTCCCAGTTCGGGCCGACGCCGGTTTCGGCCACCAGCGGCACCTTCAGGGTCGCGACGCCTGCCATCAGCTCCGGCAGCTTCTGCTTGACCAGTTCCAGCTCGCCATCCGGCACCTCCAGCACCAGTTCGTCGTGCACCTGCATAATCATGCGGGTGCCGAGTTGTTCTTTCTCGAGCCAGTCCTGCACCGCGATCATGGCCAGCTTGATCAGGTCCGCCGCCGTGCCCTGCATCGGCGCATTGATCGCCGCGCGTTCGGCGCCGGCGCGGCGCGGGCCATTCGGCGAATTGATCTCCGGGAGCCACAGGCGGCGGCCGAACACGGTCTCGACATAGCCCTTGGCCTTGGCCGACAGGCGGGTCTCGTCCATGTACTGCTTGACGCCGGCAAAGCGCTGGAAGTAGCGCTCGATGTAGTTGCTGGCGGCGCCGCGCTCGATGCCCAGGTTCTGCGCCAGACCGAATGCGCTCATGCCGTAGATCAGGCCGAAGTTGATGACCTTGGCATAGCGGCGCTGCTCGCTCTCGACGTCTTCCGGCGCCAGGTTGAAGATCTCGGCGGCGGTGGCGCGGTGGATGTCTTCGCCCGCGGCGAAGGCACGCAGCATCGCCTCGTCGCCGGAGATGTGGGCCATGATGCGCAGCTCGATCTGCGAATAGTCGGCCGACACCAGCACGCAGCCGGGCGATGCCACGAAGGCTTCGCGGATGCGGCGTCCCTCGGCGGTGCGCACCGGGATGTTCTGCAGGTTCGGATCGTTCGAGGCCAGGCGGCCCGTGATCGCCACCGCCTGCGCGTAGTTGGTGTGCACGCGGCCGGTGTTCGGGTTGACCATCTTCGGCAGCTTGTCGGTATAGGTCGACTTCAGCTTGGACAGGCCGCGGTGCTCGAGCAGGATCTTCGGCAGCGGATAGTCCTCGGCCAGCTTCTGCAGCACCTCTTCGTCGGTGGACGGGGCGCCGGTGGCGGTCTTCTTGATCACCGGGAGCTGCAGCTTGCCGAAGAAGATCTCGCCGATCTGCTTGGGCGAACCGAGGTTGAAGGGGCCGCCGGCCAGTTCATAGGCCTGCTGCTCGAGTTGCGCGATGCGTGCTGCCAGTTCGCCGGACTGTTTGGCCAGCAGCTCGGCGTCGATCAGCACGCCATTGCGCTCGATCTTCTGCAGCACCACGGAGGTCGGCAGCTCGATCTTGCGGTAGATGTAGTTCAGGCCTTCGTCGCTTTCGACGTGGCCGATCATGGTCTGGTGCAGGCGCAGCGTGATGTCCGAGTCTTCGGCCGCATACTCCGTGGCGCGGCCCAGCTCGACCTGGTCGAAGCAGATCTGGTTCACCCCTTTGCCGCACACGTCGACGAACGGAATCGTGGTGTAGCCGAGATGGCGCATCGCCATGGTGTCCATGTCGTGCGGCTTGTGCGACTCGAACACATAGGACTGCAGCAGGGTGTCATGGACGATGCCTCGGATCTTGACGCCGTGGTTCTCGAAGATGTGGGCGTCGTACTTCAGGTTCTGGCCGAGCTTGGGCTTGTCCGGGTTTTCCAGCCAGGGCTTCATGCGCGCCAGGACTTCCTCGCGGCTCAGCTGCTCGGGCACGCCGGCGTAGCGGTGCGCCAGCGGGATGTAGGCGCCCTTGCCCGCTTCCACCGACAGCGAGATGCCGACCATCTCGGCCATCATCGGGTCGAGCGAGGTGGTCTCGGTATCGACCGAGGTCAGCTCGGCCTTGTCGATCAGTTCCAGCCAGCGCTCCAGCTGCTCTTGCGTGGTGACGGTCTCGTACTCGCCCTTGATGACCGGCATGCCGGGCAAGGTCGCGCTTGCGCCTTCCGGCGAATTCAGCGGCGCCGAAGGAGAAGACCCGGGCGAGACGAACCTTCCAGGATTGCCGTTGCCGAGTTCCTTCAGCATGGTCTTGAAACCGTAGCGCTGGAAGAAGTCGCGCAGCGCGTCCTTGTCTTCCGGGCGGCCGACCAGGGTTTCCTCGATCGACACCAGGTGCTTGGCCAGGTCGCAGTCGGTCTTCACGGTGATCAGTTCGCGGCCCTTCGGCAGCCATTCCAGCGCCGCCTGCAGGTTCGCGCCCACCGCGCCGCCGATGGTGTGCGCGTTCTCGATCACGCCGTCCAGGGAGCCATGCAGGGTCAGCCACTTCACGGCCGTCTTCGGGCCGCACTTGTTCACGCCGGGGACGTTGTCGACGGTGTCGCCGATCAGGGTCAGGTAGTCGATGATGCGGTTCGGCGGCACGCCGAACTTGGCCAGCACCCCGGCTTCGTCGAGCTTCTCGTTGCTCATCGTATTGATCAGCATGACCTTGTCGTTGACCAGCTGGGCCAGGTCCTTGTCGCCGGTCGAGACCACGGTGTTCATGCCGCGCGCGGTGGCCTGGGCGGCCAGGGTGCCGATCACGTCGTCGGCCTCGACGCCTTCGACCATCAGGATCGGCCAGCCCATGTGGCGCACCACTTCGTGGATCGGCTCGATCTGTTTGCTCAGGTCTTCCGGCATCGAGGCGCGGGTGGCCTTGTACTCGGGGTAGAGGTCGTCGCGGAAGGTCTTGCCCTTGGCGTCGAACACGCAGGCGATGTAGGCGGCCGGGAAGTCGGCGCGCAGGCGGCGCAGCATATTGACCATGCCGTGCATCGCGCCGGTCGGGTGACCGTCGGGGCTGCGCAGGTCGGGCAGCGCGTGGAATGCGCGGTACAGGTAGCTGGAGCCGTCAACGAGAAGCAGGGTATTGTCCATGGAGGGTCGGAATGAGCAAATGTGCGCCATTATCGCAGAATCGGATTCCCATCCATATGGGGCCGGTTCGCTCTTTTCAGATGCTTTTCACATGCATTTCACTGGTGGGCTGCGCTGTTTGTTACAATGAACCAAACGTCAAAGGTGATCACCATGCCACGCATTTCCTCCCGCCTGCCCCTTCTCGCACCTTGCCTGGGCCTGCTGCTGGCCGCGCAGGCCGGATCGGCACTGGCCCAGCAATCGTCCCAGCCGACGCCGCCGCAGTCGACGCAGAACCAGGCGCCGCCCAAGCTCGAGCGTGTCGAACCGGGCAGCGATGTGCCGGCGACCAATATCCCCTCGCGCGAGCGCACCCAGATCAAGGAAAGGCGCGACGGCGGCCAGGTCACCGAAGTCGAGGTGACCAGCAGCGGCAGCCACTATTACATGAAGCCGAACAACCCGCCGGGCAATGCGGTGCCGGGCAGCGCGAGCGGCAATTCGATCCGCGCGCCGCAATGGAAGGTGGGAGAATTCGACCTGTCGGGCAAGCGCAAGGCCCCCGCCGAAAACGGGAGCAATGCGCCGACCACCGCCGACGCACCGCCGCCGCCTCCGCTGCCGGCCAACGCGACCGCCGGACCCGAGAAGAAATGACGACCGGCCGCCTTTGTGCGGCTGCCACAGCTACCCAATAATTCGTGAACGATGGCAGTTTTCACCTCGGTCACACTGGACGACCTGAGCCAGTGGATCAAGCAGTTTCCTCTCGGTAAAGCCCTGGCGCTGAAAGGCATCGCCAGCGGCATCGAAAACAGTAACTTCTTCCTGACGACCGAGCGCGGCGAATTCGTCCTGACGATTTTCGAGAACCTCGACTTCGAGCAGCTGCCCTTCTACGTGCAGTTGATGCGCCACCTGTCGGAGCGCGGCATTCCGGTGCCGGCGCCGGTGCCGAACGACCAGGGAGAACTGGTGATGGCGCTGCACGGCAAGCCGGCCGTCGTCGTCAGCAAGCTCGACGGCAGCTCGCAGATGGACCCGCAGCCCGTGCATTGCGCCGAAGTCGGCACCATGCTGGCGAAGATGCACCTGGCCGGCCGGGACTTCCCGCTGCGCCAGCCGAACCTGCGCGGCCTGGACTGGTGGATCGAGACCGTGCCCAAGGTCCTGCCCTTCCTCGACGCCGATGAAGCCGTCCTGCTGGAATCGGAACTGGCCTTCCAGCGCGGGTTCGCCGCCGGCCCCGTCTACGCCGGGCTGGCCCAGGGTCCGGTCCACGCCGACCTGTTCCGCAACAACGTGATGTTCGTCGGCGAGCGTCTGAGCGGCTGCTTCGACTTCTATTTTGCCGGCTGGGACAGTTGGCTGTTCGACATCGCCGTCACCGTCAACGACTGGTGCATCGACCTCGACACCGGCCGCCTCGACCAGGACCGCGTGCTGGCGCTGACCCGCGCCTACCACGCCGCCCGCCCCTTCACCGAGGCCGAAGCCCAGGCCTGGCAGCCCATGCTGCGCGCCGCGGCCCTGCGTTTCTGGCTGTCGCGCCTGTACGACTTGCACCGTCCGCGCGAAGCCGAGATGCTGACGCCGCACGATCCCACCCACTTCGAACGCGTGCTGCGCGAGCGCATTGCCGTTCCCGCCCCGGGTATCACAGCATGAGCACACTGCCCGCACGTACCGGCTGGGATTGGCTGAAACGGGGCATGGGCCTGTTCCGCAAGCAGCCGGCCGCCCTCACCACCCTGCTGTTTGCCAGCATCCTGCTGGCGATCGGCATCAGCGCCGTGCCCATCATCGGCCCGATCATCGTGGTGGTGCTGATTCCCTCGTTCTCGATGGCCTTCATGCAGGCCTGCCTGATGATCGACAACGGCGACCGCGTGACCCCGGCCGTGCTGCTGACGGGCTTCCGCAAGCCGGTGCTGGGCGGCCTGTGCAAGGTGGGTGTGATCTATCTCGGCGTCTTCCTGGTGCTGACCCTGATCGCGCTGATGATCACGCCGGAATCGCTGCGCCAGCTGCCGGGCAACATCAAGCTCGACCCGAAGGACAAGCTGCCCTTCTCGCTCGGCGACGTCGCCGCCGTGTTCGGCCTGCTGATCCTGGAGACGGTGTCGCTGCTGACCCTGTGCTTCGCCGCCCCGCTCACCTACTGGAAACAGATGGGACCGGGCAAGGCCACCTTCTACAGCTTCTTCGCCGTGATGCGCTCGGCGCGCGTGTTCGGCGTGCTGCTGCTGTCCTGGTTCGGCATCTTCACCCTCATCACCTTCGTGGTGGTGAACCTGTTCAGCGCGATCGCGCTGGCCCAGGTGGTGCTGATGTGGCTGATGTTCCTGTTTATCCTGTTCCTGCAGTGCGCGATCTACGCCGGCTACCGCGACATTTTCGGCAAGCCGGCCGCTGGCAAAGAGACGCAGCCGGCGTAATGCGTGGGCTCGGGGGAGCCCACCCTGCGGTCAAACGATCACCGCGCAAGCTTCTCCAGCTTGGCCACCGACAGGTCGAGCATCTTCATCCCCGCCCCGCCGAAGTTGATCAGGGCGCGCGGGCTGCCCGCCCCGCCCTCGATGTTGACGATCACGCCCTCGCCGAAGCGCGCGTGCGACACGGCTTCGCCGATGCGCCAGCCGATGCCCCCGTCGTTACTCTTGCTGCTTGAAGACTTCTGCTTGATCTGCAGGGCGATCTGGTTGTCGCTGCCGCCCTCGCGGAAGCTGGCGTCGTCCCAGGCGGTGGTCGACTTGCGGCCGGCGAACCAGTTGGTCTGCACCCGCGGCGACAGCCACTTCAGCGATTCTTCCGGCAGCTCGTCGAAGAAGCGCGACTTCATGTTGAAGCGGGTCTGGCCGTGCAGCATGCGCTGCTGGGTAAAGCTCATGTACAAACGCTTGCGCGCGCGCGTGATCGCCACGTACATCAGGCGGCGTTCCTCGTCCACGCCGTCCAGCTCGCGCGAGCTGCTCTCGTGCGGGAACAGGCCTTCTTCCAGGCCGGTGATGAACACGGCGTCGAATTCCAGGCCCTTGGCCGAGTGCACCGTCATCAATTGCATCGCATCCTGGCCGGCCTGGGCCTGGGCGTCGCCCGCTTCCAGCGAGGCGTGGGCCAGGAAGGCCGACAGCGGCGACATCACGGTGGCCAGCGGCGCATCGGCATCCAGCACCTCGACGCCGTCGGCGTTGACGATGGCCGCGCCGCTGCTGGCCAGCGCCTGCGGACCCAGGTGGGCCGGGGCGTTCACGCCGAAGCCCTCTTCCTGCACGAAGTGGGTGGCGGCGCTGACCATCTGCTCCAGGTTTTCGATGCGCTCCGCGCCTTCCTTTTCCTTCTCGTAGTAGGCCAGCAGCGTGCTGCGCTCCAGCACCACCTTCACCATTTCCGGCAGCGGTAGCTGCTGGGTCTCGAAGCGCGCGCTCTCGATCAGCTTGACGAAGTTGCCCAGCGCAGTGCCGGCCTTGCCGGTCATGTAGGGCACCGCCGCATACAGCGACACGCCATAGCTCTCGGCCGCCATTTGCAGCTGCTCGAGCGAGCGCGCGCCGATGCCGCGGGTGGGGAAATTCACCACCCGCAGGAAGGCCGAATCGTTGTGCGGATTGTCCATCAGCTGCAGGTAGGCGATCGCGTGCTTGACCTCGGCGCGCTGGAAGTAGCGCAGGCCGCCGTACACGGTATAGGGCAGGCCGGCCGCGAACAGCGCGTGCTCGATCACGCGGCTCTGCGCGTTCGAGCGGTACAGGATCGCGATCTCGCTCCTCGGCATGCCCTCGGCCATCAGGCTCTTGGCTTCGTCGATGATCCACTGCGCCTCTTCGAGGTCGCTCGATGCCTCGTAGATGCGCACCGGCTCGCCCTGCCCCGCGTCGGTGCGCAGGTTCTTGCCCAGGCGCCGCGTATTATTCGCGATCAGGAAGTTGGCGGTGTCGAGGATGTGGCCGTGCGAGCGGTAGTTCTGCTCCAGCTTGATCAGGTTCTTGACCTCGAACTCGCGCTCGAAGGCCTGCATATTGCCGACGTTGGCGCCGCGGAAGGCGTAGATGCTCTGGTCGTCGTCGCCGACCGCGAAGATCGCGCCGCCGGCCGCCTCGCCGTGGCCGGCCAGCAGTTTCAGCAGGTTGTACTGCAGGTCGTTCGTATCCTGGAACTCGTCGACCAGGATGTGGCGGAAGCGCATCTGGTAATGCTGGCGCAGCGGATGATTACGCTGCAGCAGTTCGTAGGCGCGCAGCAGCAGCTCGGCAAAATCGACCACGCCCTCGCGCTGGCACTGCTGGTCGTAGGCGTCGTAGAGCTCGACCATGCGCTTTTGCACGTGGTCGTAGGCCTCGACCTGGCTGGCGCGCAAGCCATTGTCCTTGGCGTTGTTGATGAAATACATCAGGTCCTTGGCCGGGTACTTCTCGTCATCGACATTCAGGGCCTTCAGCATGCGCTTGATCATCGACAGCTGGTCTTGCGAATCCAGGATCTGGAAGCTCTGCGGCAGCGCGGCGTCGCGGTGATGGGTGCGCAGCAGGCGGTTGCACAGGCCGTGGAAGGTACCGATCCACATGCCGCGCGTGTTCACCGGCAGCATCGCCGACAGGCGGCTCAGCATTTCCTTCGCCGCCTTGTTGGTGAAGGTTACCGCCATCAGGCCGGCCGGCGACACCTGGCCAGTCTGGATCAGCCAGGCGATCCGGGTGGTCAGCACGCGGGTCTTGCCCGAGCCGGCGCCGGCCAGGATCAGGGCGCTCTGGGACGGCAGCGTGACCGCGGCGAGCTGTTCGGGATTCAGATTGTCGAGGAGATTCATGCGGGCATTATAAACGTCGGGATGGGCCGCAGGCGTATATTGGGCACAAATTTACTGGTTATATATACAGTATCGCAACAGTTTCCACAAGGCTCGCTAGCGCCGCCCAAACGGGACTTATCGTAAGTTACGGGCAGATGTGTTCACTAGCCGGCCTGATCCGGCTGTTATTTATCGAAGCTCTACTCGTAACAAGGAGGCAACAATGCTGAATCGAGTCGTTACTGTGGCCGCGCTGGCGGTCGGCGGCATGATGCTGTCGAAAAAAATGAAAAATCGTGGTTCGAACATGGGTTCCTCGATCGTCGAGACAATCGAAGTCAACGTGCCGGTGAGCACTGCTTACAATCAGTGGACCCAGTTCGAGGACTTCCCGCAATTCATGAGCAGCGTGCACGAGATCCGCCAGCTGGACGACAAGCACCTGCACTGGAAGGCCAATGTGGCCGGCGAAGAAAAGGAATGGGATGCCGAGATCACCGAGCAGATCCCGGACAAGCGCATCGCCTGGCGCAGCGTCACCGGTGTGCCGAACGGCGGCGTGGTCACCTTCCACAAGATCTCGGATGACGTGACCCGCATCGCCCTGCAGATGGATTACCAGCCGGAAGGCCCGCTGGAAACACTGGGCGACGCCTTCGGCGCCGTGCGCATGGAAGCTCGCGGCAACCTGCAGAAGTTCAAGGAAATGCTGGAATCGCGCGGCAAGGAAACCGGCGCCTGGCGCGGCAAGATCGCGCAGCATTGATCGGGCTCCGGCCCATCCGAGCGCCGCCTGCGGGCGGCGTTTTTTTTCCGGATTGCCGGCCCTAAACGGATCGTGCCCTCGCGAAGACCGGGAGTAGGATGGCACTCCTTTTCAGGAGACCCCATCATGGACAATGTTGACCCGATCCAGGCTTTGACGCGCGACCACGACATGGTGCGCAAGCTGGCCGACACCTATCTCAACAGCAGCGACATGGACGTGAAGAAGCAGTCGGCCATCCAGTTGCTGCAAGCCATCCACACCCATTCGCGGCTGGAAGAATCGATCTTCTATCCGAACGTGCGCTGCCTCGACGACAACCTCGTACGCCACTTCGAACAGGACCACCTGAAGGTCGACGACCTGCTGGCCACCTTGCAGGGCATGCAGCCGGACGAACCGCGCACTGAAGCGCTGATGCGCGAGATGCTCAACGCGGTGCTCAGCCACATCGACGAGGAAGAGCAGCAGCTGTTCCCGCGGCTGCAGCGGTCGAATGTCGATATGTCGGACATTGGTTTGCAGATGCAGTCGTTCGAGGCGAATCTGATTCACATGCAGGCGCAGGCCAGCGATCAGGGGACGCGGCGGCGTTGAGGCCACGCATACCTGAACGTCGCCCCCGCGCACTTGATCGTCGCCCCCGCGCAGGCGGGGGTCCAAGTTTGCCTGAGCTGACGTAACGCACGCAGGACTTGGGTCCCCGCCTTCGCGGGGACGACGTGGTTAATGCGCGGGGACGACGTGGTTAATGCGCGGGGACGACGTGGTTAATGCGCGGGGACGACGTTGTTTTAGTGCACGGTCACCACACCCTGCACCGCTTCTCCTTCACCATCGGCTGCCCCGGCTTGCAGTGGAAAGCCTCCTGGAACTGCGGCATGTTCACCACCAGGCCGTTCACGCGGAAGCGGCCCGGCGAGTGCGGGTCGGTCAGGGCTTTTACGCGCAGGTTTTCCGGGCGGTCGTTTTCGCAGGCCCATTGGGCGTTACCGACGAAGAAGCGCTGTTCCGGGCTCAAGCCGTCGCGCAGGGGCTGGGCCTGTTGCGGCATGCTGGCCATCTCCTCCTTCCACGCCATCCAGCCCAGGATCAGGCCGCCCAGGTCGGCGATGTCCTCGCCCAGGGTCAGCTTGCTGTTGATCTTGATGTCGTCCACCACCGTGTACTGCGCGTACTGGTCGACGATGCACTGGGCGCGCTCTTCGTATTCCTTGGCGTCCTTCTTCGTCCACCAGTCCTTCAGGTTGCCCTTGGCGTCGAACTGGCGGCCTTCGTCGTCGAAGGCGTGGGTCAGCTCGTGGCCGATGGTGCCGCCGGTGTTGCCGTAGTTCGGCGCATCGTCCATCTTCGGGTCGAACAGCGGCGGCTGCAGCACGCCGGCCGGGAAGTTGATGTCGTTCATCTGCGGATCGAAATAGGCGTTCACCGTCGGCGGGGTCATCGACCATTCGCCGCGGTCGAGCGGCTTGCCGATCTTGGCCAGCTGGCGCCGCGATTCGAACATATTGCCGCGCTCGACGTTGCCGGCGAAGTCGCCCGGCTTCACCTCATAGCTGCCGTAGTCGCGCCACTTGTCCGGATAGCCGATCTTGTTGACGATCGCGGCCAGCTTTTCCTGGGCGCGCTTCTTGGTTTCGGGACTCATCCAGTCGAGCGATTCGATGTCCTTCTTCATCGCCTCTTCGACCTGGCGGGTCATGTGCAGGGACTTGGCCTTCAGCTCGGGCGAGAAGGCGCGGCTGACGAATTCCTGGCCCAGCGCTTCGCCGAGCTGGCGGTCGACCAGGCCCACGCAGCGTTTCCAGCGCGGCGGCTGTTGCTGGACGCCGCGCAGGGTCTTGCTGAAGAAGTCGAAGTGTTCCTGGTCGAAGCGGGACGCCAGCGCCGGCGACAGATTGCGCGCCACGTGCCACTGCAGATAGGTGCGGGTGGCGTCGATGTCGCTGCTCTTCCACATCTTCGCCAGCGCCTTGAAGAAGGCCGGTTCGGTGACGTTGAAGGTGTTCTGCTTGCCCTGCCCGATCTCGCCCAGGTAGGTGTGCCAGTCGAAGCCCGGGGTCAGGGCCTGCAGCCCCCTGGCGTCGAGCTTGTGGAACAGCTTGTAGGGGTCGCGCTTGTCGACGCGCGACAGCGAGGCCCTGGCGAGTTCGGTCTCCATCGCCATCACGCGCTCGGCCTTGCGCTGCGCCAGCTCCGGCGCGTCGCCCAGCAGCTTGAAGGTGTTGGCGATGTGGAGGATGTACTTGGCGCGCACCTCTTTCGACTTGTCGTCGATCTTGAGGTAGGAATCGCGGTCAGGCAGGCCCAGGCCGCCGGCGCTGGCGAAGGCGATCACGCGGGTCGAATCGCCGAAGTCCTGGCTCGATCCGAAACCGAAGTAGAGGCCCTGGTCGGCCAGCGCCAGGTGCAGGCGCGCCAGCACGCGCGGCAAGTCCTTGTTGGAACGCAGCGCCGCGATCTGGTCGAAATAGGGTTTCAGCGGTTCGGCGCCGCGCGCCTCGATGGTGCGCTCGTCCATGCAGGCGCCGAAGTAGTCGCCGATCTTCTGCTGGTTGGCGTTGCGGCCGTCCTGGCGCTTCGACAGGTCTTCGAGGATGCCCCACAGGAAGCGCTGGTTGTCCTGGGCCAGCTTGCCGTAGACCGACCAGCGCGCCTGGTCGGCGGGGATCGGATTGTTCTTCATCCAGCCGCCGCAGGCGTACTGGTAGAAGTCGACGCAGGGATCGGCGCTGCGATCCATCGAATTCACGTCCAGCCCGGGCGTGTACGGGAATTCCTTGGCCGGACGTTCGGCCGTCGTCGGTGCGGCGGTGGCGGGTGCGGTTGCCGGCGTATTCTGGGCATGTGCCAGCGCAGCGGCGCCGGCAAGGGATAAAACGACAGCTAAACGTGCTGGGCGCATGGCATGGACTTTAAAAAATATAAACGTCCGTATGCTGCCATACCGCTCCCGAAAAATAAATGGCACACGTTCCGAAAATCGAAACATGTGCCACTTGTTTTAATAAGCGGACGATGAATTACCGCTTATTCCCCTCTCAATTAAAACTTGAAGACGACGCCGACGCCGTAATTGGTCGAATCGCTGGACGGCTTCAGCACTTCGAAACGGCCCGAAATGGTCGGGGTGAAGCTGTAGCTCAGGCCGGCACCGTACATGACGCCGCTGGTGTCGTCGCCATAGGACCGGCCGCCGTAGCTGGCTTCACCGCGCAGTTGGTTGTAGCCCAGGCGGCCATAGACCTCGACCTGGTTGCCCAGCGGGTAGGAACCGACCACCGACACGTGGGTCTGCTTGGCTTTGACGTTGACGCCCAGCACATCCCAGCTGCCCAGCTGGCGATAGCCCAGCTCGATGGCAAAATTCTGGTTGAAGCCATAGCCGAGGAAGCCGCCGACGCTGGCCTTGTTGTCGCTGAGGCCATCGAGCTTGGTCGAGCCAAGGTCCAGGCCGCCATAATAAGCGGTCGGTGCAGCGAAAGCGGAAGATGCCGCGAAGGCCATTGCCGCGGCGGCAGCGATTTTCTTGAACATGTTAATTGTTTAGTTTCGTGTGATCATGTTCCGCGTCGTAGCTGGCCTTTGTTTCGTGCAAAGGCTATGCTGGCTGACKTGATTGCTGGGTTCAGCAGTCCCAGTGATCAATCCCACCAGGAGCAGTTTGCAGCATGAGTTCACGCATCCA
>NZ_JBFRFV010000029.1:0-68780 GCF_052115005.1 Massilia sp. 2TAF26 | reverse complement strand
TCTGGTCGTAGGCCTTGGCTTCGCCGCCGAATTTCTTCGACAGAACGGTTGCGATTGCAGCCGTCAGGGTGGTTTTGCCGTGGTCAACGTGACCAATGGTGCCGACGTTGACGTGCGGCTTGGTCCGTTCGAATTTACCTTTTGCCATTTTGATCTTCCTTTAAAAGAACAATATATTTTAATTTTTGTGGGACAGGGCATGGCTCATCGCCGTTGCCCTGCCCTCCACTAACTAGATTTTTCTGACTACGCTTACTTGGACTTCGCGGTCACGATGGCGTCCATCACGTGCTTCGGAGCTTCAGCATAGTGCTTGAATTCCATCGTGTAGGTCGCACGGCCCTGGGTTGCCGAACGCAGCACGGTCGAGTAACCGAACATTTCCGACAGCGGGACTTCGGCCTTGATGATCTTGCCGCCGCCGCCCGGGATTTCGTCCATGCCCTGCACCATACCGCGGCGGGACGACAGGTCGCCCATCACGGTACCGGCGTAGTCTTCCGGCGTTTCCACTTCCACCGACATCATCGGCTCGAGGATGACCGGGTTGGCTTTACGGCAAGCATCCTTGAATGCCATCGAACCAGCCATGCGGAACGCGTTTTCGTTCGAGTCCACGTCGTGGTACGAACCGAAGACCAGGGTCACCTTGACGTCGACGACCGGGTAGCCAGCCAGCACGCCGGCGGTCAGGGTCTCGCGAACACCCTTCTCGACTGCCGGGATGTATTCGCGCGGAACCACACCGCCCTTGATGGCGTCGATGAACTCGAAGCCCTTGCCCGGCTCTTGCGGTTCGACGTTCAGGACAGCGTGACCGTACTGGCCGCGGCCGCCCGACTGCTTGACGAACTTGCCTTCCACGTCGGTAACACCCTTGCGGATGGTTTCGCGGTATGCAACCTGCGGCTTGCCGACGGTCGCTTCCACGCCGAATTCACGCTTCATGCGGTCGACGATAATTTCCAGGTGCAGCTCGCCCATACCACCGATGATGGTCTGGCCCGATTCTTCGTCGGTACGCACGCGGAACGACGGGTCTTCCTGAGCCAGACGGTTCAGTGCCAGGCCCATCTTTTCCTGGTCAGCCTTGGTCTTCGGCTCGACGGCCTGCTGGATCACCGGCTCCGGGAACACCATCTTTTCGAGGATGATCGGTGCCGACGGATCGCACAGGGTTTCGCCGGTGGTCGCTTCCTTCAGGCCGACTGCAGCGGCGATGTCGCCTGCGCGGACTTCCTTGATCTCTTCGCGCTGGTTGGCGTGCATCTGCAGAATACGGCCGACGCGTTCCTTCTTGCCCTTGATCGGGTTGTAGACGGTATCGCCCGAATTGATGACGCCCGAGTACACGCGGAAGAAGATCAGCTGGCCGACGAACGGGTCGGTCATGATCTTGAATGCCAGCGCAGCAAATTTCTCGTTGTCGTCAGCCTTACGGGTGACCGGCTGGTCGTCTTCGTCGGTACCACCGACCGGCGGGATGTCGACCGGCGACGGCAGGTATTCGATGACCGCGTCCAGCATGGCCTGCACGCCCTTGTTCTTGAAGGCGGTGCCGCACATCATCGGAACGATTTCGCCGTTGATGGTACGTTGACGCAGTGCGGCCTTGATCTCGGCTTCCGACAGTTCGCCTTCTTCGAGATACTTGTTCATCAGGTCTTCGTTCGCTTCAGCAGCGGTCTCGACCAGCTTCTCGCGCCATTCGTTGGCTTGATCGACCAGCTCGGCCGGCACGTCGCGGTAGTCGAACTTCATGCCCTGCGATGCGTCGTCCCAGAAGATCGCCTTCATCTTGACCAGGTCGACCACGCCCTTGAAGTTGTCTTCGGCGCCGATCGGGATCTGCAGCGGGATCGGGTTGGCCTTCAGGCGGGCGCGCATCTGCTCGTACACCTTGAAGAAGTTCGCACCGGTACGGTCCATCTTGTTGACGAATGCCAGACGTGGGACTTTGTACTTGTTAGCCTGACGCCACACGGTTTCCGACTGCGGCTGCACGCCGCCGACTGCACAGTAGACCATGCAGGCGCCGTCCAGGACGCGCATCGAACGCTCCACCTCGATGGTGAAGTCGACGTGGCCCGGGGTATCGATGATGTTGAAGCGGTGCGGCTCGAAGTTGTTGGCCATACCCTTCCAGAAGCAGGTCGTCGCTGCCGAGGTAATGGTGATGCCGCGCTCTTGCTCCTGCTCCATCCAGTCCATGGTGGCGGCGCCGTCGTGCACTTCACCAATCTTGTGGTTCACACCCGTGTAGAACAGGATGCGCTCGGTGGTGGTGGTCTTACCGGCGTCAATGTGAGCGGAAATACCGATATTCCGGTAGCGCTCAATGGGGGTAGTGCGTGCCATAATTTTTCCTAAATCTTTGAATGGACAAAACCGGGCAACATTTTGAAATCAAAACGCGCCCGGCCTGAACAACGGATACTGCTTTGTGCTTAGAAGCGGAAGTGCGAGAACGCCTTGTTCGCTTCAGCCATGCGGTGGACTTCGTCACGGCGCTTCATTGCGCCGCCACGGCCTTCCGCGGCTTCCATCAGTTCACCACCCAGACGTTGCGGCATGGATTTCTCGCTACGCTTGTTTGCGGCTTCGCGCAACCAACGCATAGACAGAGCCATACGACGAACCGGACGAACTTCCACTGGCACCTGGTAGTTGGCGCCGCCGACGCGGCGGGACTTCACCTCGACCATCGGCTTGCAGTTGTTGATCGCGGTCGAGAACACTTCCAGCGGGTCCTTGCCCGATTTGGTCTGGATGTATTCGAACGCACCGTAGATGATGTTTTCTGCGACCGACTTCTTGCCGGACAGCATCAGAACGTTGACGAACTTGGCGACATCGGTATTGCCGAATTTCGGATCCGGCAGAATCTCGCGCTTGGGTACTTCACGACGACGTGGCATTTCAATTCCTTCCTGTCTTCAGTTGAGTGCTTAATCCGCACTCGCGAAAGGCCCTCATGACCTTTCACTTACTCGGCCTTCCGGCCGGCTCAACTTAACTATTAAATGTGACCTCGGTATGACGGGAGCGGAGAATTACTTCTTCGCAGCCTTCGCACGCTTGGCGCCGTACTTCGAACGGGCCTGCTTACGGTCTTTCACACCCTGGGTATCCAGTGCACCGCGGACCATGTGGTAACGCACACCCGGCAAGTCTTTCACACGGCCGCCGCGGATCAGGACGACGCTGTGCTCTTGCAGGTTGTGGCCTTCACCGCCGATGTACGAAATGACTTCGAAACCGTTGGTCAGGCGAACTTTGGCGACCTTACGCAGTGCCGAGTTCGGCTTCTTCGGGGTCGTCGTGTAGACACGGGTGCAAACACCGCGCTTTTGCGGGCAGTTTTCCAGTGCCGGCGACTTGCTCTTCACAACCGCGGCTTCACGCGGCTTGCGAATCAGTTGATTGATGGTTGGCATCGTTCTTAATCCAACAAAATTTGCTACTACGTTGATGACCCGGACTGTCCTACTGCCCGGGGACTGAAACCTAGTCCCGGATTGCTTCCTGTACAGGCGACGAAAGCCACTCACCAAAGGGAGCGGCCTGAATGCGTATACGATGTGCAGAATAAATTCGAGAACTCGCGAGTATAGACCCGAACCATGTCAAGGTCAACCTACTTGCAGTCCGGGCACCGCGGCAAGGGCGGAAGACGGCGAAATTGCCGGAAGAATGTCGCGCTGGCGATACATCGAGTGTACGCCGGTTTTCGATCCTTGTGCGGAGGTAATAGCGTTCCAACTAGCAAAGGCGAGATAATGACGGACTTTCTCCTCTGCCCTGGCTTCGATGCGATCCCTGCTGCGTCCGCGCAATCTGTATGTGCTGCTGAGTTACCTCGTGCTGTCGTGCATGCCCTTCGTCCCCTGGCTGTTCGGCGAGCCGGTCGCGCACCCGGGCCAGCTGGTGGGCATCGAGCTGGTCTGCTGGATCGCCGCCTGGGCTTTCTTCAAGCGCCCGGCCCGCTTCCACTGGCTGCTGCTGCCGGCCTTCCTCGGCCTGCCGATGGAGTTCTATCTGCGCGCCTTCTACGGCCAGGGCATCTCGACCCACCATCTCGGCATCATCGCCGAGACCAGCCCGGAAGAAGCGATGGAATTCCTGGGCAGCAAAGTCTGGCTGCTGGCCGCCGTCTTCATCGGCGTGCTCGCCTGGTTCGTCAGCAGCTGGATCGCGGCCTGGCGCACCCGCGACCTCGACTGGGCCGACGTCTCGCGCATCGTGGTGATGGGCGTGCTGGGCCTGGGCGTGGCGGTGTTCGGCTATGGCCATACGTTCGGCATCGCGCCGCCGCCGCTGGCCAGCGTGGCCGGCGACTCGGCCAAGGCCGCGCCCGCGAAACCCGGTGCCGAAGAGACCGCGCCGCCGCGCGCGGGCAGCCTGCCCTCTACCGGCCGCCTGCCGCCGCTCGCGCACTGGGCCCGCCTGCCGCTCGACCTGGACGCCTTCGCCCGCTCCTGGCCCTTCGGTCTGATGGCGCGCGGGCTCGACTTCTATAAAGAGCGGCGCTACCTGGCCGACCTGAACGAACGCAGCGCCCATTTCCGCTTTCACGCCCACGCCGGCCGGCCGCAGGACGAGCCGCAGCTGGTGGTGATGGTGATCGGCGAATCCTCGCGCTACGACCGCTGGAGCCTGAATGGCTATGCGCGCGAGACCAATCCGCAGCTGGCGCAGGAGTCGAACCTGGTGGTGCTGCCGGATGTGATCACCTCGGTCTCGGCGACCCGCCTGTCGGTGCCGGTGATCGTCTCGCGCAAGCCGGCGATCCAGAGCCTGAAGGACGGGTTCTCGGAAAAATCCTTCCTGTCCGCCTTCAAGGAGGCCGGCTTCAAGACCTTCTGGCTGTCGAACCAGATCTCGTTCGGCAAGTTCGACACGCCGGTATCGGTGTTCGCCAAGGAAGCCGACGTGGTCGATTTCCTGAACCTGGGCGGCTACAGCGACCAGTCGAACTACGACGAGATCCTGT
Source organism: Massilia sp. 2TAF26 (assembly GCF_052115005.1). Lineage (NCBI taxonomy): Bacteria > Pseudomonadati > Pseudomonadota > Betaproteobacteria > Burkholderiales > Oxalobacteraceae > Massilia > Massilia sp. 2TAF26. The sequence goes on along the minus strand of NZ_JBFRFV010000029.1, from coordinate 63,787 downwards.
TCGCCCCGCTCAGGCACGCTCTGCTCGACCCGGCGCCCAAGAAGCTGGTGGTGCTGCACACCCTGGGCAGCCACTGGAACTACAGCCGCCGCTATCCGAAGCAGTTCGACAAATGGCAGCCCTCGCTGTACGGTGTCGACAAGCCGGTCTATACCGATATCCGCCTCAAGGAACAGCTCAACAACAGTTACGACAGCTCGATCCTGTACACCGACTGGTTCCTGGCCCACGTGATCGACTCGCTGCGCGACACCGGCCTGCCGGCCTCGATGCTGTACGTGGCCGACCACGGCCAGACCCTGTACGACAACAGCTGCCGCCTGGTCTTCCACGGCCACAACACGCAATACGAATTCCACATCCCGGCCTTCGCCTGGTATTCGGACGCCTACCAGGAGCGCTATCCGGACAAGGTCGCCCAACTGCTGCAGCACCGCAAGGCGAAACTGGCGACCGAAAACATGTTCCACACCCTGCTCGACATGGGCGACGTGCGCTACCCGGACGAACGGCTCGAATGGAGCTTCGTGAATTCCGGCTTCAGGCAGCACAAGCGCTACGTCGACAGCTACGGCTGGACCGACTACGACAACGCCACCATCAAGGGCGAATGCCACGAAGTGATCGCCAAGGGCAGGCCGAAACCCCGCAGCTGACGCGCCCATCAAATCAGGATTAGTCTCCGGTTATTTCCTCAATTCGGGGTCAGAGCACATTATTTTCGATAAGCCTCTGAAAACAAAGCCGTTTTTTCCGAAAATGTGCTCTGACCCCGAATTTCCCGAATTTCCACCAGCCAGGCCGCTACCCGCTCCGCCTTCCTCTGGATATCCACGCCGAAGCCGCGCTGCGCCAGCAGGGCCACGCCATTGGTCTGTCCCAGCACGCCGGGCTCCAGGCGCAGGCCGTCGCCGTCGGTGCGCACGATGCGCCAGGGTTCCAGCCGGTGCGCCAGCAGCGGCCCGAGCACCAGGTTGTGCGAGGAGACCACGACGATGGAGCGCGCCGCCAGTTCGTCCACCACGGCCGCTGCCGCCGCCACCGACTCCTCGTGATTGGTGCCGCGGAAGATCTCGTCGACCAGGCAGATGACGGGCCGGCGCTCGCTGGCCGCCAGCAGTTCGCGGGCGCGCGCCAGCTCGGCGATGTACAGGCTCTGCCCGTCCAGCAGCGAATCCTCGTTCTGCATGCTGGCCACCACCGGCAGCGCCGGCAGCACGGCACGGCGCGCGTAACAGAAGCCGAAAGCGCGCGCGGCGACCAGGTTCAGGCCCAGCATGCGCAAGAACGTGCTCTTGCCGACGCCGTTCTGGCCGGAGATGAAGGCGCCCTTGTCCGCCAGCGACAGCGACAGCGGATTGCCGCCTTCGAGCAGCGGATGCACGCCCTCCTCCATCGCCAGCGTCCTGCCGTCGCCGCGGCCGGCCCAGCACCAGGCGCCCACGCCGCGCAGATGCCGCGCCAGCGCCACGTCGGCCTCGAGTTCCGTACACAGCCGGTAGCACTCGCGCAGGAAGGCGCGCTCGGCGGACACGATATGCGAGGTCTTGAAGTAGTGCCTGACGTTGGCCAGCATGAACCAGTCGCCATACGCCGCCGCGTCGGGGATGGCTTCCGCCACCAGGCCGCGCGACAGGCTGCGACCGATCTTCCCCGCCCGCGCGCCGCGTCCCGAAAAATCTTCCGCCAGCGCCTGCCCGCCGCCATCCAGCAACGAAACCGTCCGCAGCAGCATCCGCAGCGCCCAGGTGCTGCGGCGCCAGGTCCCCACCTGGTCGGTGTAGCGCATCTGCAGCGTCATCAGGAAGTACATCACGATACCGAAAGGGATCCAGGCCCAGGGCGTCCACAGCACCGCCGCCAGCGAGGTGGCCAGGCCGAGCGGCAGCAGCCGCACCCAGGCGAGCCAGCGCGGACGCGGCGGCGCCTGCCACTGCGGATCGAACAGCAGCCCGGCCACCTCGGTGTCCGCGCGGCGCAGCGAGCGCAGCGTCCGCTGCAGGCCGTCCAGCTGCGCCGGCTCGCGCAGCAGGCGCTCGATGCGTTCGCGCCGCGCCGCGCACTCTTCCGCCGAAGCGCCGGCGCGCAGGCGGCGGTGCAGTTCCTGGCGCCCGAAGATGCTGACTTCCCCGGACAGGCTGTCCGCATAGCGGTCGATCAGCAGGTCGCGCCAGGTCTGGTCGTCGATGGCCGCGTCGTCCGCCGCCGTCAGGCGATGCAGCCGGGCGACGTCGGTCGGCGCGAACGGATAGGCGGGCGGCTCGGTCTCGGCCGGGGCGAGCCCGCTCAGGAATTGCGTCAGCATGGGGCGCCAGGCGGAGAGGGACAGGAAGGGATTCGGGCTCATGCGCAGGAAATTGTGCCTATTGGCAAAATTTCAAGCCCTGTCCGGACCTGTCCGTAACACGGCTCGCGCGGACACGGCGGACAACGCGTCCGGGACAGCTGACCCTCTATAAATCAAGGACTTAAGAACTGGCACGGATCGTGCAATAACAGCACTGTCCAAACCCAGGAATGTCCACACCATGATTCGCGATACCTCACATCAAGACGCCGTCATCGCCCCGTCGGCCGGACACGCCATCAAGCGCCGCGCCATCTGGATCGGCGCCGCGGTCGCCGCCGCAGCGCTGTGCGCCGGCCTGTTCTCGACCTGGCGCAGCAGCGAAGCCTCGGTCAACGCAGCCCGCATCCGCGTGGCCGAGGTCACCCGCGGCACCCTGGTGCGCGATGCCTCCGTCAATGGCCGCGTGGTCGCCGCCGTCAGCCCGACCCTGTACGCCAAGGCGGCGTCCACCGTCAACCTGAAGGTCGCCGCCGGCGACACCGTCAAGAAGGGCCAGGTGCTCGCGGTGCTGGAATCGCCCGACCTGGCCGACGTGCTGAAACGCGAAGTCTCGTCTTACGAAGGCTTGAAGGCCGAAGTGGCGCGCCAGCAGATCCTGTCGCGCAAGCAGAAGCTGCTGGCGCAGAAGGAGGCCGACACCGCCGAGATCGAGCGCCTGTCGGCCCAGCGCACCCTGGAGCGCTACGAGAGCGTGGCCCAGGTCGGCGTGATCGCCAAGATCGACTACCAGAAGGCCAAGGACGCGCTGCAGTCGGCCGAGATCCGCGCCAGGCACGCGGGCCAGGCCGCGGTCCTGGAAGGCGACGACGTCCAGCTGGCCCTGAAAACCAAGATGAACGAGCTGGAACGCGCGAAGCTGTCGATGGAAGAGGCGCAGCGCCGCGTCGACGAACTGACCGTGCGCGCCCCGGTGGACGGCTTCATCGGCACCCTGAACGTGCAGAACCGGATGGTGGTGGCCGCCAACGCGCCGCTGATGACCCTGGTCGACCTGTCCAAGCTCGAAGTCGAAGTCGAGGTGCCGGAAACCTATGTGGCCGACATGGGCCTGGGCATGAACGCCGAGATCACCCTGCCGGGCGGCACCGCCACCGGCAAGCTGTCGGCGCTGTCGCCGGAAGTGGTGAAGAACATGGTATTGGCGCGCGTGCGCTTCGACGGCGAGCAGCCGAAAGGCCTGCGCCAGAGCCAGCGCGTGACCGCGCGCCTGCTGATCGAGGAAAAACCGAACGTCATGATGCTGCCGCGCGGCCCCTTCGTCGAACAGGACGGCGGACGCTACGCCTACGTGGTCCGCGACGGCATCGCCACCCGCACCCCGGTCCAGCTGGGCGCGACCAGCGTCTCGGCGGTCGAGATCCTCTCCGGTTTGAAGCAGGGCGACAAAGTGGTAGTGGCAGGCACCGATGCATTCAACAACGCGACCCGCGTCTCGATCAATCAATAATCAATCAAAGGACAAGACCATGCTGCGCATGACCAACCTCTCCAAGGTGTACCGCACCCACATGATCGAGACGCACGCCCTGCGCGGCTTCGAGATCGAAGTCAAGGAAGGCGAATTCGTCACCGTGACCGGTCCCTCGGGCTCGGGCAAGACCAGCTTCCTGAACATCGCCGGCCTGCTGGAGGAATTCACCTCGGGCGAATACGTCCTCGACGGCGTGAACGTGAAGGGCCTCGACGACAACCAGCGCTCGCGCCTGCGCAACGAGAAGCTCGGCTTCATCTTCCAGGGCTTCAACCTGATCCCCGACCTGAACCTGTACGACAACGTCGACGTGCCGCTGCGCTACCGCGGCTTCAACGCGTCCGAGCGCAAGAAGCGCATCGAGGATGCGCTGTCCAAGGTCGGCCTGGCATCGCGCATGAAGCACTACCCGGCCGAGCTGTCGGGCGGCCAGCAGCAGCGTGTGGCGATCGCACGCGCCCTGGCCGGCACCCCCAAGCTGCTGCTGGCCGACGAACCGACCGGCAACCTGGATACGGCGATGGCGCGCGGCGTGATGGAGCTGCTGGAAGAGATCAACGCCGCCGGCACCACCATCCTGATGGTGACCCACGACCCCGAGCTGGCCGTGCGCACCACCCGCAACGTCCACATCATCGACGGCCAGGTGTCCGACCTGGTGCGCCGCGGGCCGACCCTGGTCGACGCCAAAGCCACCGTGAGCGCATAAGGAGGGCGCCGCCATGTTTGCCTACTATTTCATGCTGGGCGTGCGCAGCCTGCGCCGCAACCCGGCGCTGACGGCCCTGATGGTGCTGACGCTGGCCGTCGGCGTGGCCGCCAGCGTCTCCACGCTGACCATCCTGCACGTGATGTCGGCCGACCCGATCCCGGAAAAGAGCAGCCGCCTGTTCGTGCCGCAGTTCGACAACGGCCAGGTCGCGGACTACACGCCGGGCGAGGACCCTGGCGATATGCAGATGAGCTATCCGGACGCCGCCAACCTGCTCAAGAGCGGCCAGGGCGAGCGCCGCACCGCGATGTACGGCGTGCCGGCGGCGATCGAACCGCCGCGCAAGGACATGCCGGCGTTCTCGGCCACCGGCCTGGCGCCGACCCGCGACTTCTTCGCCATGTTCAACGTACCCTTCCTGCACGGCCAGGCCTGGAGCGAGGCCGACGACGCCCGCGGCGCCGACGTCGTGGTGCTGGGCCGCGAGACCGCCGAGAAGATGTTCGGCGACGCCAGTCCGGTCGGCCAGCGCCTGATGCTGATGGGCTCCCCCTTCACCATCGTCGGCGTGACCGACACCTGGGCACCGCTGCCGCGCTACTACAAGCTGATCGGCGGTAACCGCTTCGGCACGCCGGAAGAGTTCTTCATCCCGTTCTCGACCGCGATCCGCCACGAAACCCAGCACGCCGGCAGCATGAGCTGCAACGCCAACCGCGACCCCGGCTTCGCCAGCCTGCTGGCCTCGGAATGCACCTGGATCCAGTTCTGGTTCGAGACTCGATCAAGCGGCGACCGCGTCGAGCTGCAGACCTGGATCGACAACTACGCCAAGGAACAGCGCAAGCTGGGCCGCCTGAAGCGCAACGCTCCGAACATGCTGTACAACGTGAACGAGTGGATGGAAAAGCTCAAGGTGGTCGGCAACGACAGCAAGCTGTCCGCCTGGCTGGCCTTCGGCTTCCTGGTGCTGTGCCTGGTGAACACGGTGGGCCTGCTGCTGGCCAAGTTCTCGGTGCGCGCTTCCGAGATCGGCGTCCGGCGCGCACTGGGTGCCTCGCGCAGCGAGATCTTCCACCAGTTCCTGATCGAGACCGGCGTGGTCGGCCTCGTCGGCGGCTTGCTGGGCCTGGTGCTGGCCTTCGGCGCCCTGGCCCTGATCGGCATGCAGAGCAAGGGCATGGCGAACGTCGCCCACATGGACTGGCAGATGCTGGGCCTGACCTTCGTGATGTCGGTGTCGGCGGCCATCGCCGCCGGCCTGCTGCCGACCTGGCGCGCCTGCCAGGTGACGCCGGCGATCCAACTCAAATCGCAGTAACCGGGAGACATCCATGGAAATCCGTCCCATCCTGTCCGCGCTGATGCGCAATAAAACGGGCCCGATCCTGGTGGCCCTGCAGGTCGCGCTCAGCCTGGCGATCCTGACCAACGCCATGCACATCGTGAACGATCGCCGCGCCGCGATGGCGCGTCCGTCCGGCCTGTCCGACGAACACGCGACCTTCTACATCATCGCGCGCACCCTGAACAACGACAGCGCCGAGCAGCAGCTGGCCAGCATGAAGCGCGAAGCCGACATCCTGCGCGCGGTGCCGGGCGTGGCGTCGGTGGCGAACGTGTCGCAGATGCCGCTGTCGCGCAGCGGCAGCAACAACAGCGTCGCGGTCGACCGCAAGCAGACCCGCCAGACCACCTCCACCTCGGTGTTCGTCTCGGGCGACTCGGTGATCGACACCTTCGGCCTGAAGCTGGTCGAAGGCCGCGACTTCCTGCCGCAGGAACTGGTCGACGTCAACCAGAACGAGAGCAACCAGTACCCGCATCAGGTGATCATCACCAAGCCGCTGGCCGAGAAGCTGTGGCCGGGCGCGCCGGCGGTCGGCAAGACCATGTACTTCGGCACCGGCGAAGACGCCCAGGGCGTGCAGGTGGTCGGCGTGGTCGAACGCCTGCAGGCCGCCCACGTCAACCTGGAAGAGCGCTCCGAGTATTCGACCTTGGTGCCGGCGCGCGTGTACGGCAGTCCGGGCAACCTGTACGCGATCCGCGCCGAGGCCGGCCAGCGCGACCGCGTGATGAAGGAAGCCGAGGCGGCGCTGCGCAAGTCCTCGGCCAGCCCGATGATCCTGCGCCTGAAGACCGTCGACCAGGACCGCACCGACCTGTACCGCGCCGACGCCGCCCTGTCCTGGATGCTGGTCACCGTCAGCGTGCTGCTGCTCCTGATCACCTGCTCCGGCATCGTCGGCATGGCCAGCCTGTGGGTCACCCAGCGCCGCAAGCAGATCGGCGTGCGCCGCGCGCTGGGCGCGAGGAAAATGGACATCCTGCGCTACTTCATCACCGAGAATTTCATGATCACCAGCGCCGGCGTGTTCGGCGGCGTGGCCCTGGGCCTGGGCCTGAACCATCTGCTGGTGAGCAAACTGGAGATGGCGCGCCTGCCGGGCGGCTACCTGATCGGCGGTGCGCTGGTGTTCTGGGCGCTGGGCGTGCTGGCGGCCTACGGACCGGCGTGGCGCGCGGCCAGCATTTCCCCGGCCACCGCCACCCGCAGCGTCTGAACACGATGGTATGCTAGCGCTCATGCCTATGCCTACCGTTCTGATCATTGACGACAACGCCGCCGTCGGCGTCGCCCTCGACGTGCTGTTCTCGCTGCACGACATCGCGGCGCTGCACGCGGCGTCCCCGGAGGAAGGGCTGGCGGTGCTGGCGCGCCAGCCGGTCGACCTGGTGATCCAGGACATGAACTTCACGGCCGACACCACCTCGGGCGAGGAAGGCGTGGCGCTGTTCCGCGAGATCCGCAAGCGCCATCCGGACCTGCCGGTGATCCTGCTGACGGCATGGACCCACCTGGACGCCGCGGTCGACCTGGTCAAGGCCGGCGCGGCCGATTACCTGTCCAAGCCCTGGAACGACGACCGCCTGCTGGCGACGGTAAGCAACCTGATCGAGCTGGGCCAGGCCAACCGGGCCCTCAACCAGCGCCTGCTGCGCGAACGCCGCGCGCGCCGCGAGCTGGAACAGAACTACGATTTGCGCGGACTGGTGTGGGGCGATCCGGCCCTTGAGCGCGTGCTGAGCCTGGCCTGCCAGGTGGCGCGCGCCGACGTGCCGATCCTGATCACGGGGCCGAACGGCACCGGCAAGGAACGCATCGCCGAGATCATCCAGGCCAACTCCCTGGTCCGCAACGGCCCCTTCGTGGTGCTCAACTGCGGCGCCCTGCCCTCCGAACTGATCGAGGCCGAACTGTTCGGCGCCGACGCCGGCGCCTACACCGGCGCCTCGAAAGCGCGGGAAGGAAAATTCGAGGCGGCCGACGGCGGCACCCTGTTCCTCGACGAGATCGGCAACCTGCCGCTGGCCGGGCAGATGAAACTGCTGCGCGTGCTGGAGACCGGGCGCTTCGAACGTCTCGGCTCGAACCGCGAACGCCAGGTCAGGGTGCGCGTGGTCAGCGCCACCAATGCGGACCTGCAGAGCATGATCCGTCTAGGGACCTTCCGCGAAGACCTGTTCTACCGCCTGAACGTGATCGAGCTGAAGCTGCCGCCGCTGGCCAGCCGCCCCGGCGACATCCTGCCGCTGGCGCAGTCCTTCCTCCCGCTCGGCAAGACCCTGCATCCGAGCGCCGAAGCCGCGCTGATGGCGCATGCCTGGCCGGGCAATGTGCGCGAGCTGAAGAACGTGATGGCACGTGCCAGCCTGCTGGCCAATGGCGACGTCATCAAGCCCGCCGAACTCGGCCTGCCGGGCCCCTCTGGTGCCGCCGGCAACAGTGCGGATGCGGAGCCGGACCGCGACGCCATCGTGCAGGCGCTGGCGCGCGCGGGCGGCGTGATCGCCCAGGCCGCCGCCGACCTCGGACTGTCGCGCCAGGCCCTGTACCGGCGCATGGAGCGGCTGGGCATCGCGCGCGCCGCATGAACGTCACATGAGTTCAGGCAAGCGCTTCAGGCTCTCGCTCGCCACGCGCTGGTCGGCCCTGGTCGGCACGCTGCTGGCGGTCGGGATCCTGATCGCGCTGGCCCTCGACCACCTGCTGCCCGGCCAGCCGCTGGCCGTGCTCGGGATCTGCCTGGTGTGCGTGGTGCCGATCGCCCTGATCACCATCCGCTCGCAGATCCAGCCCATCCTGTCGCTGTTCCGCGCCCTCGAAGGCACGGTGGCGAGCTACCGCGACGGCGACTTTTCCTTCAGCCTGCACTGGGGCCAGAACGACGAACTGGCCGACCTGATCAGCGCCCACAATGCCCTCGGCGAGGTGCTGCGCGAACAGCGCCTCGACCTCGTGCAGCGCGAGCTGCTGCTCGATACCATGGTGCAGAACACCCCGGTGGCCATGCTGCTGGTGACCGAGCTGGCCAACCGCGGCGAGCAGGCCGGGCTCACCGTCGTCTACGCCAACCTGGCCGCGCGCCAGCTGCTGTCCGGCGGACGCAAGCTCGAAGGACATGCGCTGAACGAGGTGCTGCAGCAGGCGGCACCGGCCCTGATCGAAGCCCTGGGGCGCGGCGGCGACGGCCTGTTCACCGCCGGCGAAGGCGAGGACGAGGAGGTCTATCACCTTGCGCGCCGCAATTTCAGCCTGAACGGCCGCAAGCACGAACTGCTGCTGCTGCGCCAGCTGACCACCGAGCTGCGCCGGCAGGAAGTGCAGACCTGGAAGAAGGTCATCCGCGTCATCAGCCATGAACTGAACAATTCCCTGGCCCCGCTGGCCTCGCTCGCGAACTCGGGCGCGGAGCTGGTGCGGCGCGGCCAGACCGAGCGCCTGCCGCAGATCCTCGAGACGATCGGCGAGCGCACGCGCCACCTGGAAAGCTTCATCCTCGGCTACGCCCGCTTCGCCAAGCTGCCGACGCCGCGCATCGAGGCCGTGCCCTGGGACGCGCTGGTGGCGCGCCTGGCCGGCCAGGTCAAGTTCCGCGTGATCGGCGAACTGCCGCCCGAACCGGCCCGGATCGACACCGCGCAAATGGAGCAGGCCCTGCTCAACCTGCTCAAGAACGCCCACGAATCGGGCTCCTGGCCGGACCACGTGGAACTGCAAATCCGCCGCGTCCAGGACGTGATCCGCATCGACGTACTCGACCGCGGTAGCGGCATGAACGACGCCGTGCTGACCAACGCCCTGGTGCCCTTCTACTCCACCAAGCGCAGCGGCACCGGCCTGGGCCTGGCGCTGGCCCGCGAAATCGCCGAAGCCCACGGCGGCCGCATCACGCTCGCCAACCGCGAAGGCGGCGGGCTGGCCGTCACCATGATCCTTCCGGTCGGTCCGGGCCCTGCCTGAAATTCGGGGTCAGAGCACATTTCCCCAGCGCCCCGGCGCGATTTGCGAACAGTTCGGCAAAACATGCGCGACGATCCTGCCATGTTCGCCTCAACTGCTAAAATAAATGTGTTCTGACCCCGAATTTTGAAAGTCTTCATGCCTGCTCAGGATCCCCGTTTTTCCCAGCCCGGCCATCCGCCCGCCACCATCACCGAATTCGAAGGCGTCCGTTCCCTTCACCTGGGTACCTCCTGGGTGCAGGGCGCGATGCGGCTCAATCGGCCGGATGCGATCGAACTCGAATACGTGCAGATGATGATGATGTGGATGCTGTTCGTGCAGCAGCCGCGCCGCATCGCGCAGCTGGGCCTGGGCAGCGCCGCGCTCACCAAGTTCTGCTACCAGAAATTCCCGGCGGCGCGGGTGGCTGCCGCCGAACTGAATCCGAACGTGATCGCGATCTGCCGCGACTATTTCGGCCTGCCGCCGAACGACGCCCGCCTGGACGTGCGCGAGATGGACGCCCTCGATTTCGTGATGGACCCGGCCAGCCACGGCACCCTCGACGTGCTGCAGGTCGACCTGTACGACGAAGAGGCGCGCGGCCCGGTGCTCGATACCCCCGAGTTCTACCAGGCCTGCGCCGACTGCCTGGTTGACGGCGGCGTGATGACCGCCAACGTGTTCGGCGACTTCATCAACTATGACAAGAACCTGCAGGCAATGGAGCTGGCCTTCGACGCCGTGGTCTGGCTGCCCGAGGTTCACGACGCCAACATCGTCGTCATCGCCTTCAAGGACGCGCCGCAGATCGATTTCGCGGTCCTGTACGAACGCGCGGCCGACATCAAGCGGCGCTACAACCTGCCGGCCAGGGACTGGGTCAACGGTCTGAAGGAGTGGATGCGGGATCGCCAGGACTGACGCTGCTCTGCTCGACACTGCTCAGCATGGCCCGTATCGCGGCGGCCTCCTGCGCTTTCCGCTGGTAGTCCTTGTAGGCCGGGATCGCCACCGCCGCCATCACGGCGATCATGACGATGGGGACGATCGCCGCGGCGCCGCCGCCGATGCCGGTACGCGGCACGAACAGGGCCAGCAGGCCCGCCAGCTTGCTGCGCGGCGGCTGGCGCAACTCGTGCCCGGCCGCCAGCGCACGCACCGCCGCCATGCGCTTGACCAGCCAGGGATAGTCGCCGACCAGCTCGTGGAAGGACATCCAGAAACCTTCGGTCTGGCCGGCCTGGTCGACGTAGGCGCGGCGGTTCATCATCCGCGCGCGCTTGCCGCCGGCGGCCAGCACGGCCAGGCCATGCTCGGCATTCTGCGGATTGTCGCAGGCGGCCAGGCCATGGCGGTCGCAGGTGTATTCGCGGGCGCGTGAATAGGCCGGGCCGATCAGCGGCAGCGCCGAGGCCGGCATCAGGATCGTCGCCCAGTGCAGGTGCTTGCGCTTGATGTGGCCGATCTCGTGGCCGATATAGAAATTCAGCGCGTCCGGATTGTCCGCCAGGCCGTCGACCACGTCCGAGTACAGCACAAGAAAATGGCGGCCGAGGAAGCGGGTGGCGAAGGCGTTGAGCATGCCGCCCATCTGCATCAGGTAGGCCTGCGGCTCCTCGTCCAGGCCCAGCTTGCGGCAGCAGGCCGAGATCTGCTGCTTCAGGTCTGGAAATTGTTCTTCGGTGATGCGTACCCCATTGCCCTTGATGTAGGAAATCAGGGCGGACTGCGCGACGCAATAGAAAAGGAAGCCGAACAGCAGATAGACCAGCGCCAGTCCGAAGGTAATGAGCAGAAGCACGCCCCAGACCAGCAGGGACCAGACCAGCATCAGGCGAAACAGCCGCTCTTCGTTACGATATACCAGGTTCATGATTGCCCACCCTTCTTGTCGTTAAGAAAGAGGCACATTCAAGGCCAGTTTTCGCCCCGGCGATATGAGCTTGTTGTACCTTTCTCACGGTTCTGCCACAGGACAGACATGGAGTTGCGCACGATCAACGGCGCTCCGCATTCCCCCAAGCAAGATGAGCTGTCAACCAGACTCATCAGAGGGGAATATGACCAAGCAACGCCATCGCAGTTTGCTCGCCTCCGCCATCCTGGCCGCCATCCCTCCCGCCGGGGCCCAGCAAGCCTCCGCAAGCGGGGACGCCACCGCCACCGTGGTCGTGATCGGCTCGCGCACCAATGCCAAGAGCGCGCTCGACACCGCGGTCCCGGTCGGCCTGATCGACCAGAAGGACCTGCAGTCGGCCGGCACGCCGGAGCTTGGCAAGGTGCTGCAGGAGCTGGACCCCTCGTTCAACTTCACCACCACCTTCATCAGCGACGGCACCGACATCATCCGGCCCGCCACCCTGCGCGGCCTGGGCCCGGACCAGTTGCTGGTGCTGGTCAACGGCAAGCGGCGACACCAGCAGGCCCTGGTCAACGTCCAGCAGACCATCGGCCGCGGCTCGGCCGGCACCGACATCAATGCGATCCCGCTGTCGGCGATCCAGCGCATCGAGGTGCTGCGCGACGGTGCCGCCGCCCAGTACGGCTCGGACGCGATCGCCGGCGTGATCAATATCGTGCTCAAGCAGGGCCCGGGCGGCCAGCTGAGCGTTGCCGGCGGCACCACCTCGAAAGGCGACGGCGACACCATCGGCGTCGGCGAAAGCCACGGCTGGGCGCTGGGGTCCTCGGGCGGCTACCTGAACCTTGCCGTCGAGAGCCGGCGCCGCGGCGAGACCAATCGCGCCGGTCTGGACACCCTGCGCGTGAATCCGCCGCGCGTGACCCAGCGCATCGGCGATTCGCTGGCCAGGGATGCCTATCTGTGGACCAATGCCATGCTGCCGGTCGGTAGCAGCGACGGCGAACTGTATGCCTTCGGCGGCGTCTCGCGCCGCACTGGCGACGCCGCCGGCTTCTTCCGGCCGAAGGAAGATGGACGCAACGTCCCCGCGGTCTACCCGAACGGCTTCCTGCCGAACATCCTGACCAGGGTCAGCGACGCCTCGCTGGCGGTCGGCTTCCGCCGCGGCCTCGGCGCCGGCTGGAACCTCGACGCCAGCGTCAACCACGGCCGCAGCGAGCTCGCCTTCCACGAACGGAACTCGATCAACGTCAGCTACTGGTACGAACCGAAATGCAGCTGCGCCGACTTCAACGAGTCGCCGCTCGAAGCCGATACCGGCAAGCTGCGCTTCACCCAGACTACCGTCAACCTCGACCTGCGCGGCCCGCTGACCTTGGCGGGCATGGCGCTGCAGCTGGCCGCCGGCCTCGAATACCGGCGCGACGGCTACCAGATCGTGGCCGGCGATCCGGTGTCCTACCAGTACGGCCGCACCAACAACCCGGCGATCCGCATCCTCGACCAGACCGGCCATCTGGCGGCGGCCGGCATCCAGGGCTTCCCCGGCTATACCCCGGCGACCGAAGTGAACGAGGCGCGCCACAACAGCGCGATCTACCTCGATGCCGAACACAGGTTCGCGCTGCCGCTCACGCTGGCGGCCGCGCTGCGCCATGAGCGGTATTCCGACTTCGGCGGCACCACCACCGGCAAGCTGGCGCTGCGCTACGATCCGAGCCGCCAGCTCGGCCTGCGCGCCAGCGTCTCGACCGGCTTCCGTGCGCCCGGCGTGCAGCAGAAGTTCTACAGCTCGGTCTCGACCAACCTGAACGGCGCCGGCGTGCTGACCGAGACCCTCACCGCGCGCGAGGGCAGTCCGGTGACTCGCGCGCTGGGCATCGCGCCGCTGAAGGAAGAAACCTCGCGCAGCGCCAGCGCCGGCCTGGTGCTGCGCCCCGCTCCCGGCTTCTCGTTCACCGCCGACGCCTGGCGCACCCGCATCGCCGACCGCATTGTCTTCTCCAGCACCATCTCGCCCGAGAGCGGCCCCTGCCGGACTGCCTCCGCCTGCCCGATCAAGGCGGTGCTGGATCCGCTGCGCGTCGGCCAGGCCCAGTTCTTCACGAATGCGATCGGCACGACCACGCGCGGCCTCGACCTGATCGCCGAGCGCACCCTGCGCGGATTCGCCGACGGCACCCTGGTGCTGTCCGGCCAGCTCGGCTTCAATCGTACCTCCGTCGACTCGCGCAAGTCCTCGTCGAAGGTATTGACCGGCACCCAGTTGTTCGACGACGCCCAGGTCACGCTGATCGAACGCGGCCAGCCGCGCCGGCACCACGTGGTGGTGGCCGACTTCACGAGCGGACCGTGGAACCTGAACGCGCGCGCCAACTACTACGGCGAAGTGGCCGGCCAGGGCTTCACCGCACCCTATGTGCAGACCTGGGACGCGAAATGGCTGCTGGACCTGAGCGGGCGCTACGCCTTCAGCAAGGCCCTGGCCCTGAGCGTCGGTGTGAACAATGTGTTCGACACCTACCCGAGCCGCTGGGACCCGGTCAAGGCCGCCCCCTTCCCTCAGATGGGTTTCACCTATTGCTGGGAGACCTGCCCGTTCGGGATCAACGGGCGCTCGCTGTACGCCAGGGCCGACTACAACTTCTGATCAGCGCCGTTCGCGCCACCACAGGCCCAGCATGGCCAGCGCGAACACCAGGCCGAAAGGCCAGGCCGGCAGCGTGCGCAATGGCTTGCCTGTCGACTGCGCGCCCGTTGCCGGCGCCGGCGTACGGGCCGCATAGCGCGCGGTGGCCTCGCGGCGCTGGGCGCGCTGCCACAGCGTCCAGTCGCGCTCCGCGTACACATACACCGCGTTCTCCAGCGCGCGGCCGCCCTGCGCCTGCGCCGTCATGCCCAGCCAGCCGGGCTGCTTCGGCCACACCGCCACGCAGGCGGCGTCGACGCGCTCCAGGCGGCGCTGCCAGGGCAGCGTGAGCGCCAGCGCCGGAAAGTCCAGCGACGCCGACTTCGCCAGGGCCTCGCCCCGTGCGCACACTTCCAGGCGCCGCTCCGGCAGCGGCAGCTCGCCCGGGTCCAGCCAGGCCAGGTCATCGTCACGCCGCACGCGCAGGCGGTCGAGCACGTCCTGCCACCACAGCGCCAGCGCGCGCGGCTCCTCGATCGCGTGACGGTGCCAGCCGCCCACGCCCAGCCAGGCGATACGGCCCTTGTGCCAGTCGCGGGTCCAGAGGCCGTCCTCGCCCTGCCACTCGGCGGCGCGCCCAATGGCCGGATTCAGGCCGCCCGAGGTCATCGGCAAACGGGCGCCGATGCTGCGGTCGGCCGGCTGCGGCGCCAGGCGCAGGCCGATGCCGCGCGACCAGACGCCGGCGTCGTTCGCATTCGCACCCAGCACCAGCAGCGGCGCGCCCTCGGCAACCCGCGCCAGCAAGGCCGCGCGGCCGGCTTCTCCGGCGCGTTCGAACCAGGCGGCGTCGACGATCTCGAGATCGGGCGCCTTCATCCCGGTGCGCGCGCTTTCGCTGCGGCGCAGGTTCTTGCCCAGCTCGACCTGCCAGTCGATCACGGCATTGCTGGCGGCCAGCAGGTCGTCCAGGGTGCGCAGGTCGAAGGATGGCGCGCCGAAACGTCCGCGCACCTGCAGCGGCGCCGGCTCCGTCACGGTGACCGGCACCGGTCCCTGGTCGACCGTCTTGCCGTTCGCATCCAGCAGACGCGCGCTCAGGACCAGGCGCTCGGCCAGCGGCGGCAGCCACTGCACGGACAGCACGCCCTCGCCCTTGCTCTCGGCCAGCACCTCGCCGTTCTCGGCCAGCAGCTGCAGCCGGCCCGGTCCCTGCCAGGAGCGCTCCAGGCGCAGCGTGAAGATGCGGCCCAGCGCGATCGTGCGCGGGAAGTCGAGGCGGACGGTGGGCGTGGCCGGCACGCTCCAGGCGAGCGGCCGCGCCGGCAGGTCTTCCCATTCGGCGGCGCGCAGGCCGTCGCCTTCCAGCTTCAGGCTGCGCACGCCCTCCAGCGAGGCCGGCGGCTCGGACGCGGACAAGGCCAGCGTGCTGCCCGCCTCGCCGGGCAGCGCGAAGCTGCCGACCGTGGCGGCCAGCGCGACACCTGCCACGGCGGCCAGTACGGCATCGATCCAGCGTCGCCGTGCGGCGTAAATGAAGGCGCCGGCCAGCCCGAGCACGAGAGCGGCAATGCTCATCCAGTTCATCGCACACCTCCCCGCGCGGCGCGCTCGAACGGCGTCTCGACCTTCGGCGTGGCCTGCAGCCTTACCTTCGCCTCATGCACGGCGCCGCGCAGCCAGGCGCGCAGCACCGGGCGGCAGGCCAGGCAGCCGTCGGCCACGTCCTGGATCGCGCGCTGGGCGGCCAGGCGCTGCTCGTCGGCGGCGATGCGCTCGCGCACCCAGTCGTGGGCGGTGCGGGTCCACAGGCTTGGGAGCGGACCGTCGCCGGCCAGCGCCCGCACCAGCTCGCGCAGCTCGGCCGGCACGCCATCGGGCGCCCCCGACTGTTCGCGTTTGCTGCTGGCGGCGCCCGCCATGTCGCCCGTCATGCGCTTGTCCTCCTTGATCGGCGGCGGCGCGAACGCCGTCTTGTGCAGGTAGATGCGTTCGGACTGCTGCAATTCCTTGATCGCGTCGAGCGCCTTGTGTTCCGGCGGCAGCGCCGTCTTCGGGGTGATGGCGCGCAGCGCGTTCTCGGCATCCCACATCGCGGACAGCGCGCGCCGCAGGATCTTCTTGGTCGCCTCGTCGAACAGAGTCGCGTTCTCGGCCTGGTCGTGGGCGTGGCCGAACTCGTGCAGCACGTCCTGCGGCTTGCCATGGCCGCTGCCGTGCTCACTGCCGTGATCATCGTCGTGATCGTCCTTGCCGAACAGGGTCGACTCCTCGCCCAGGAACTGGCCGTAGCGGCGCCGCAGCGCGCCCTGGTCGGCGGCGATGGTCTCGCTGCGCTCGCGCACGGTGGCGGCGTCGATTTTCTTGACGCGCATGTCGGCAATCAGCTGTTCGGTGTCGATGATGATCTGGCGCTGGCTGCGCAGGCTCTCCGGCTTGACCATCACCGGCAGCGCCGAGACGTCCTGGTCCTCGTCCTGCGGCGGCGCCGGCAGGCGCAGCGTGTAGGTCGGCGACTGCACGGTATGCGGCCTGGCCGCGTTGTCGGTGGCGCGGACGAAAAAGTAGAGCTCGTCGCCGGGTTCCATGCCAAGTTCGCTCAGGGCCCAGTGCTTGCTCCAGTCGCGCCGGCGGGGATCGGGCCCTGGCGGAATCGGCAGCTCGCGGTCGCTGAAGCGGATGTTTTCGCCGCTGCCGCGCGCCAGGGTCAGGTGCAGGGTGGCCTGCTTCACCTGGTAGTCGTCGCGCACCGATACCGCCATCGCCGCCTGGCTGGCGTCGCGCGCCAGTTCCTTGATGATCTCGTTCGGCTGGGTCACCACGATTTCCGGCGCCTGGTCCGGCAGCACCTTCAGCGTGTAGCGGGCGCCGCGCCAGCGCCAGAAGATGGATTCGGTGGCGGTCCAGCGCGCGCATTCCGCCCCCAGCTGCAGGGCCTGGCCATCGCTCAGCTCGATGGTCTCGAGCACGCCGGCCGCGGGCTGCTTCAGGCACCACTCGACCACGGTCTGTTCCGGCGCCTGCAGGTCGCGCGGGGCCGAGCTCGATGTCTCCACGCCCGTGTAGCGCGGCGGCGTGAGTTTCACGATCAAGGCGGCGGCGGCCGGCGCGGCGGCGCCGGCTTGCGCACCCGGCAGACCGGCGGCGGCAGGTTGGACGCCTTGCGGCAGGAAGCTTGCACCCCAGGCCAGTGCCGCCAGCGCCAGGCTGCCAGCCAGCCAGGGCAAGCCGAACGATACGTGCTCGCGCACGATGGCGCGGATGCGCGCAGCCGTCAGGCTGGCCTCGATGCGGCCCAGCAGGCGCTGGCGCTGCAGTTGCGCCACCGGCGAATCGGCATGCAGCAGCAGCGCGGCGCTGTCTTCCATTTCCGGCAGCGCGCCGTCCAGCCAGGCGACCCAGCCGTGGGCAACGCGGCGCTGCAGCCGCAGGCCATCCCAGGCGCAGAACGCCGACCAGGCCAGCAGGCCGGGGCCGGAGCGCAGCAGCAGCCAGGGCAGCGCACCCGCGATCCACAGGCCGGCGCGGCGCAGCAGGGCGGCGCGCCAGATCGGACCGATCAGGCGCGCGAAGATGTCAGCGCCGGCGGACATGGGTCACCATCCTCTCCAGGGCGAACAGGACCAGCAGCGCCGCGGCCAGCATGTCGCGCAGGGCGCCGCCGGCCGGGCCGGCCGGCGCGCGCGCATCGACGGCGGGCGCCTGGGCCGGGGCGGTGTACGACCGGACGCCGACATGCAGGCGCTGCCAGGTCTCGAACATGGTGCGCGCGGCGGCGGCGTCCCGCGGCGGCAGCCAGGCCGCGCTCCACAGGCGCCCGCGCCGGCTGTCCAGGTAATGCAGGCCGTCGGCCTGCGGCGCCTTGTCCAGTTCGGGGAAGGCTGCGGTGTCCGCCACCCACCACAGCGGCGCGCGCAAGCCGGCCGGCGGCGGCTCCGGCAAGTCCCAGATCACCAGTCCGGTTCCGGGGCCTGCCTGCTCGTCGATCACGTAGCGCTGCGCGCTGCCGAGCGCACCGAACAGCGTGCGCCATTCGTCCGCGCGGCGGCTGTACACGGCCACGTGCCGTTCGAGCGGCGCCACCGGCGTGGCCTGGGAACGCACCGTGAGCGGGTGGCGCAGGCGCGGCAGCGCGGCCGGCATCGCCACGTCGCCGACCAGCAGCAGGCGCGCCTGCGGCTTGAATTCGCGCTCGTGCTCGTGCAGCCAGCGGTAACCCTCGCGTCCGGGCAAGTCGATGCGGCGCGCATCCGCCAGGCCTGCCGCGCGCGCCTGCCGGTCGACGAAGGCCGGATCGGCGCCGGGCACCACCAGCACGCTGTCGCCGCGCCAGGGCAGCACGGGGTCGGCCAGCAGCGCAATCAAGGCCAGCAGCAACAGGCAGCGCAGGATCAGGAGCAGCACCTCTTCCCAGCGCCACACGCGCAGTTGCACCGGCTTCGAGACCGGCAGGAAGCGCGCCGTCGCCAGCGGCAGCGCACGCGTCTGTTCGCGCTTCTGCCGGTGCCACAGGATCGGCAGCAGCAGTACCGGCAGCGCCCACCACCAGAGGCTGTTCATGCGCGTCCTCCCCGCGCATTCAGCTTAGCCTGCAGCCATGCGCGCAAGACCTCGCCCGGCGCGCGCTCGATCGGCGCCGCCACATAGGGGATGTCGTGCGAGCGGCACTGCTGGGCGACCATGGCGAAGTGGTCGTCGCGCCGGCGCGCATAGCCGTCCCGTACCTCGGATCCGAAGCGGAACAGCTTGCCGTCCCCTTCCGGGTCGCGCCAGGCCTGGCGGGTATCGAAGCTTGCCGCGATCTCGGCCTCGGTCTGCAGGCACAGCGCCCGCACATCGTGGCGCATGCTGCGCAGGCGGACCATCGCCTCCGACAGCGGCGAAGGCCATTCCAGGAAATCGCCGGCCACGCAGACCACGCTGGGCGAGCGCGCGAAATGCAGGCTGGCGCGCAGCACTTCGCTGCCGGGCAGCCTGCCGGCGGCATCCGTGCGCTCCAGCTGGGACAGCACGCGCTGCAGCTGGCGCGGCCCGCGCGCGGCCGGGGTGAAGTGGGCGCGCTCGCCCTGGCAGACGACCAGGCCGAACGCATCGCCCTGGCGCTGCGCGATCGCGCCCACGCAGCCCAGCAGCAGGCGTGCATAGCCCAGCTTATCCAGTCCCTCGATGCTGCGGCTCGGCTCCAGCATCGAGGCGGTGGCGTCCAGCACCAGCCAGACGGCGACGTGGCTGTCGCGCTCGGCCTCGCGCACATAATACCGGTCGACGCGCGCCATCAGCTTCCAGTCGACGCGGCGCCACTCGTCCCCCGGCGCATAGGCCCGGTACTCGGAGAACTCGACGCCGGCGCCGCGCTCGCGCCCGGCGTGGATGCCGTGCCCGAGCCCCGCCAGCACGTGACGGATCGCGAGATCGAGCTTGCCCGTGTGCGCCGCCAGCGCGGCGCTCGCCAATCCAGCCACTTAGTCGATCCGTACTTCGTTGGGCAGCGCCGCCAGCACGTCGGCGATCAGGATGCCGTCCGCTTCCGCCTCGAAATTGCGCAGCACGCGGTGGGCCAGCACCGGCAGCAGCATGGCCCCGATGTCTTCGCGGGTGACCGCCAGGCGGCCGTGCATCAAGGCGCGCGCCTTCGATGCCAGTACCAGCGCCTGGCCGGCGCGCGGACCGGCACCCCAGCCGATGTGCTTGCGGATCGCCTCGACCGGCGACTCCGCCGGACGGGTCGCGCGCACCAGCCGGGTCGCGTAGCGCAGCATGGGATCGGCGATTTCGATGTCGCGCACCAGTTGCTGCAGACGCAGCAGGGTTTCCAGCGTCATCGCGGGCTCGGCGTCGCGCAGGCCGGCGTGCGTTGTGGCGCCGACCATCGCGATCTCCTCAATCTCGGTCGGGTAGCCGACGTCGATGCGCAACAGGAAGCGGTCGAGCTGGGCTTCCGGCAGCGGATAGGTGCCGGCCTGCTCGATCGGGTTCTGGGTCGCCAGCACGAAGAAGGGTTTCGGCAGCTTGTGCGTCTGGCCGGCGAAGGTGACGGAGCGTTCCTGCATCGCTTCCAGCAGGGCCGACTGGGTCTTCGGCGGTGCGCGGTTGATCTCGTCGGCCAGCAGCACCTGGGTGAACACGGGTCCCTGCTGGAAACGGAACACGCGCTGGCGCGTGGCCTGGTCTTCTTCGAGGATCTCGGTGCCGACGATATCCGACGGCATCAGGTCGGGCGTGAACTGCACGCGCCGGAACTGCATGTCGGTGGCCTGGGCCAGCGATTTGACGAGCAGGGTCTTGCCGAGGCCCGGCACGCCCTCGACCAGCGCGTGGCCGCCGGCCAGCAGGCAGGTCACCAGCAGCTCGATCACGTCCTTCTGGCCGATGATCACCTGCCCCATGCTCCGTTTCAGGTCGTCGACTTTCGCGACCAGATCCGCGATCTCGTTCTCAGTCCATGCAGCTTCAGCCACTTGCTATGCTCCCAACGCGTATTGAATGATATTGACCGCAAAGCGGGTGTTGTCGACCGCCAGCCAGCGCTTGTTGCGGAAGTCGTAGTCCCACTCGCAGCCGTAGTCCTTGTTCGAATACAGCACGCCGATGCGGCCATTGACCTCGATGGCGCGCAGGTATTCGTGGACCAGGTCGTCGCCCCAGCCGTTCAGTTCCACCGCGGTGTTCGGCGGGCCGTCGAACTTGAAGAAGCTGGAATACAAGCGGTGCGTATTCGGGATCTTCTTCAGGGCCTTCGGGCCGAACATCTTCGCCAGTTCCGCTTCGAAGGACTTGGCGAACAGGCCATCGATGTCGTGGTTGCAGTCGTCCACGAAGACGAAACCGCCTCCCTTCACGTAGCGCTCGAAGTTGCGGCGCTCGGCGGGCGTGAACTGCACCAGCTTGTGCCCGGCCAGGTAGCAGAACGGCGCCTGCAACATCTTCGGGTCCGACAGGGCGATCACGCGCTCGGCCGGATCCACCCGCAGGGTCGTGTATTCGACCAGCGAGTTGAGCACGTTGCTAGGCATGCGGATGTCCACGTCCCAGTCGCCCGACTCGTACATCAGGCGCGTGAAGTAGAAGTCGTAATTGGCCACGAAACCTAAACCGCGTCGGACAGGGAGCTGAAGTTGAAGTCCCGCAGCCGCATCGGCGGGATCACCATCTGGTACGACACCTCTTCACCGCCGACGATCACCGGCTTGCCCAGCTCCTCGACGTTGTTGAGCATGGCGACCGGGCTTTCGTTGAAGCGGAAGTTCTTGATCGGGTACTTGATCCTGCCGTTCTCGACGTAGAAGGTGCCGTCGCGCGTCAGGCCGGTCAGCAGCAGCGATTGCGGATCGACCATGCGGATGTACCAGGTGCGGGTGACCACCACGCCCTTCTTCGTGCTGGCGATCAGCTCCTCGAGCGACTTGCCGCCGCCGGCCATGATCATGTTGCCGGCGCGCGCGGTCGGCGCCTGGCCCTGTTTCTGGGCCCAGTAGCGCGAGTATTCGAGATTGGCGACCTTGCCGTCCTTGATCAGGTCGCGGCGCTGGCGCGCCAGCATCGAGCCGCTGTCCCAGGGGCTGACCGGCACGTCCTGGTCCCAGGGGTCGGACCAGACGTTGACCTGTTCGTCGAACAGCTTTTCGCCCAGGCGGTTGCCGCCGCCCTTCTTCGCCAGGAAGCTGCGGCCCTCGTCGGCCTGGCGCGCACCGAAGCCGCCGAACATGCGACCCACCAGCTCGGAAGCCGCGGCCGGCTCCAGGATCACGGTGTAGCGGCCCGGCTCCAGCGCCCTGGCGTCGACCGAACGCAGGGCCTTTTCCATGGCGACGTCGACCGCCTCGCGCGCATCGAAGCGTTTGGCGTCGCTGGCCGTTCGGGTCACCCAGCCGGAACCGCGGCCATCCTCGGTGCGCGCGGTGCAGGTGAAGCCGAGGCGGGTGAATTCGCGGTGCCCGAACAGGCCTTTCGAATTGGCGATGGTCTCGATGCCGGTGGTATCGAGGAAGAAGCCGGCGGTGACCAGCTTGTTCTTGCGGCCCGCCAGGATCGCGTGCGAGGCCACCTCTGCGCGGTAGTCCGGATCGATTGCGGCGGTCGGCGCGAAGTATTCGCCGCTCGCCTTGAAGGCCTGCTTGTCCGGCAGCGGCATGTATTCCGGATTCTCGGGCGCCAGGCGCGCGGTGTCCTCGGCGCGGCGCACGGCCTGCTCGAGCGACTTGGCGTCGAATTCGTTGACGGATGCGGTGCCCTGGCGCTTGCCGAAGGCGACGGTGACGGTCAAGCGCTGGTCTTCGTTCAGGCCGGCCGTGGAGACGCTGTTGCGCGCGAAGCGGATATTGCCCTGGCGGCTGCCGTTGATGGCGACGCTGCATTCGTCGGCCTTCGAGAAGGACAGCACACGGTCGCAGATGCGCTTGGCCTCATCCTGGTTCAGGTGTTTCATGTCCGTCCCTTCTTATCCGATCTTGCGACCGGTGTTGATCACTTTGACGCCGTTGAAACGGGTCGTCGATGCGCCGTGCGAGACCGCGCTGACCTGGCTCGGCTGGCCCTTGCCGTCGAAGAAGGAGCCGCTCATGCGCCAGTCGCGCTCGTCGCAGATGGCGCTGCAGGCGTTCCAGAATTCCTGGGTGTTCGACTGGTAGGCCACGTCTTCCAGCATGGGGCCGATCTTGCCGTCCTTGATCTCGTAGTAGAGCTGGCCGCCGAACTGGAAGTTGTAGCGCTGCTGGTCGATCGAATAGGAACCGCGGCCGAGGATGTAGATGCCCTTCTTGACGTCCTTGACCATCTCGTCCGGCGTGAGGCGTTCTTTGCCCGGCGCCAGCGAGACGTTCGGCATGCGCTGGAACTGCACCTTGCTCCAGCTGTCGGCGTAGGAGCAGCCGTGCGACTCCTTTTCGCCGATGATGTGGGCCTGGTCGCGCGTGGCCTGGTAGTTCACCAGGATGCCGTCCTTGATGATGTCCCAGCGCTTCGGCTGCACGCCCTCGTCGTCGTAGCCGACCGCGCCCAGCGAGCCCGGCGTGCTCTTGTCGGCGAAGAAGTTGACCTTGTCCGCGCCGAACTTGAATTTGCGGGTCTCCCACTTGTCCAGCGTGCAGAAGCTGGTGCCGGCGTAGTTGGCCTCGTAGCCCAGCACGCGGTCCAGCTCCGTCGGGTGACCGACCGACTCGTGGATGGTCAGGAACAGGTTTTCCGGCGCGATCACGAGGTCGTACTTGCCCGGCTCGACGCTCTTCGCGCTCAGCTTCTCGCGCGCCTGGCGGCCGGCGTTGCGCGCTTCCTCGACGATGTCGTAGCCGCCCTTGTACAGGGTGGTGACGCCGCCCGCGGCCTGCAGCTTGTGCTCGGGACGCACGTCGAAGTATTCGTAACCCATGCCGACCGGCGGCGCCAGCCCGGCGCGCGAACGGAATTTGCCGGTCGCCTTGTCGACCGCGGTGGCGGTCAGCGGCGCCCACAGGCGGTGGATGTCCTGGTCGATCCAGGAGCCGTCGGTGGAAGCGAAGTACTTCTGCTGGTTCACCTGGAACAGGTTGGCGGTCATGAAGCTGGCGCCGGCGTCCAGGCCGGCCTTGTTGGCGGCGATCAGCATCTCGGCCTTTTCCTTGACCGGCACGGTGCGCCAGTCCTTCCTGATCGGCGTGGCCCAGGCCACCTCGCCCACTCCCTTCACGGGCGCCAGCCGCACCGGCTCAAGCTGCAGCCTGGCGTTGGCCTTCGCGATCGCCACCGCCTGGCGCGCGGCGTTGGCGACGGCGTCCGGATTCATCGCATTGGTGGCGGCGAAACCGTAGGCGCCGTCGGCGATCACGCGCACGCCGACGCCGCTCGACTCGGTATTCGTCACGCTCTGCACCGTCAGGTCGCGGGTATTGATGAACTGGTTCAGGTAGCGCCCGATGCGCACGTCGCAATAGCTGGCGCCGGCGCGGGTGGCCGCGTTCAGGGCGGCGTCGGCAAGCGCCTTCTTGAGGCTGAGGGGCATGCTGCTTTGCAGCTCTTCGGCGGCGATGGCGTTGCCGAAGACGGGGACCAGCATCGCGCCGGCGGTGCCGGCGGCCAGGGTGAGGAAGGTACGGCGTTCCATTGAATCTCCAAAAATACCCGTCATTCCCGCGAAAGCGGGAATGACGTTTTGAGGCCGCAGGCCTTGCTTTACACCGCGTCCGACAACGAAGTGAAGTTGAAATCCCTGACCTTCATCGGCGGAATCGCCATCTGGAACGGCGCTTCGTCGCCGCCGATGATCACCGGCTTGCCGATCTCCTCGATGTTGTTCAGCATGGTCACCGGGCTCTCGTTGAAGCGGAAGTTCTTGATCGGGTACTTGATCTTGCCGTTCTCGATGTAGAAGGTGCCGTCGCGGGTCAGGCCGGTCAGCAGCACGGACTGCGGGTCGACCATGCGGATGTACCAGGTGCGGGTCACCAGGATGCCCTTCTTGGTGCTGGCGATCAGGTCCAGGGTCGACTTGTCGGTGCCAGCCATGATGATGTTGCCCGGCGTCGCGGTCGGCTTCACGCCCTTCTTCTTGGCCCAGTACTGCGAATAGTTCAGGGCGTTGACCTTGCCGTCCTTGATGATATCCATGCGCTCGCGCGCGATCAGGTTCTGGGTGTCCCAGGGCAGCACCGGCACGTCCGGATTCCACGGGTCGGCCCAGATGTTGACCTGGCTGTCGAACAGCTTGTCGCCCAGGCGCGAGGCGCCGCCCTTCTTCGACAGGAAGCTGCGGCCTTCGTCGGTCTGGCGGGCGTCGAAGCCGGACAGCATGAAGCCGATCAGGTCGGAGGTCGCGGCCGGCTCCAGGATCACGGTGTAGCGGCCCGGCTCCAGCGCCTTGGCGTCGACCGAGCGCAGCGCCTTCTCGATCGCCACGTCGGCCGCTTCGCGCGGATCGAAGCGGGCGGCGTCGGTGGCGGTGCGCTTGACCCAGCCCGAACCGCGGCCGTCTTCGGTGCGCACGGTGCAGGTGAAGTCCAGGCCGGTCTCGTCCTGGTGGCCGTAGACGCCGTTCGAGTTGCCGACCGAAGTGAACGACGTGCTGTCGGTGAAGAAGCCGGCGGCCACCAGTTTATTCTTGCGGCAGGCTTCGATCGCATAGGCGGCGGCCTGGGCGCGGTATTCCGGATCGATGGCGGCGGTCTTCTTGTTGAAGGTCTCGGAGGCGCGGTAGTTCTGCTTGGCCACGGCCGGCATGAATTCCGGATTCTCCGGCGCCAGGCGCGCCAGGTCTTCGGCGCGGCGCACGGCCTTTTCCAGCGACTTGTCGTCGAACTCGTTGATGGTGGCGACGCCCTGGCGCTTGCCGAAGGCGACCTGCACGGCGATATTGGTGTCTTCCGCCAGGCCGGCGGTGGAGACGGCGTTGCGCGCGAAACGGATATTGCCCTGGCGGCTGCCGTTCACGGTGACGCTGCATTCGTCGGCCTTGGACAGCGACAGCACGCGGTCGCAGATGCGTTTGGTTTGTTCCTGGGTCAGGATGGTCATGTGGTGTGCTCCCTGCCTTAGCCGATCTTGCGGGCGGTGTTGATGACGTTGATGCCGTTGAAGCGCGCGGTGCTGGCGCCGTGCGAGACGATGGAGATCTGCGGAGGCTGGCCCTTGCCGTCGAAGAAGGAGCCGCCCATGCGCCAGTCGCGCTCGTCGCACAGCGCGCTGCAGGCATTCCAGAATTCCTGGGTATTCGACTGGTAGGCCACGTCTTCCAGCATCTGGCCGATCTTGCCGTTGTTGATCTCGTAGAACAGCTGGCCGCCGAACTGGAAGTTGTAGCGCTGCTGGTCGATCGAGAACGAACCGTCGCCGACGATGTAGATGCCCTTCTTGATGTCCTTGACCATCTCGTCCGGGCTCAATCTCTTCTTGCCCGCCTGGAGCGAGACGTTCGGCATGCGCTGGAACTGCACGTTGCTCCAGCTGTCGGCGTAGGAGCAGCCGTGCGATTCCTTCTCGCCGATGATGTGGGCCTGGTCGCGCGTGGCCTGGTAGTTCACCAGGATGCCGTCCTTGATGATGCCCCAGCGCTTGCACTTGACGCCTTCGTCGTCGTAGCCGACCGCGCCCAGCGAGCCCGGGGTGACCTTGTCGGCCACGATGTTCACCAGCGGCGAACCGTAGTTGAATTTCTTCGTTTCCCACTTGTCGAGGGTGGCGAAGCTGGTGCCGGCGTAGTTGGCCTCGTAGCCCAGCACGCGGTCGAGTTCCGTCGGGTGGCCGACCGATTCGTGGATCGTCAGCCACAGGTGTTCTGGCGACAGCACCAGGTCGTACTTGCCCGGGGTGACGCTCTTGGCGGTCAGCTTGCGCTTGGCGTCGCGGCCGGCGGCGCGGGCGTCCTCGACGATGTCATAGGATGTCGTGTACAGGGTGGCGACGCCGCCGGCGGCCTTGATCTTGTCTTCCTTGCGCGCGGCCAGGTATTCGTAGCCCATGCCGACCGGCGCCGACAGGCCCTGGCGCGAGCGGAACTTGCCGGTCCCCTTGTCGACCGCGGTGGCGGTCAGCGGCGCCCACATGCGCTGGATGTCCTGGTCGATGTAGGAGCCGTCGGTGGACGCGAAGTACTTCTGCTGGTTCACCTGGAACAGCATCGAGTTCATGAAGGTCGCGCCGCCGTCCATGCCGGCCTTGTTGGCGGCGATCAGCAGTTCGGCCTTCTCCTTGACCGGCACCGTGCGCCAGTCCTTTTGTACCGGCGTCGCCCACGAGACCTCGCCCACGCCCTTCACCGGTGCCAGCTGCACCGGTTCAAGCTGCAGCTTGGCGTTGGCCTTGGCGATCGCCACCGCCTGGCGCGCCGCGCCGGCCACGCCGTCCGGGCTCATGTCGTTGGTGGCGGCGAAGCCATAGGCGCCGTTGCAGACCACGCGCACGCCGATGCCGGCCGACTCGGTGTTGACCACGTTCTCGACGTTCAGGTCGCGAGTGATCACGTACTGGTTGAGGTAGCGGCCGATGCGCACGTCGCAGTAGCTGGCGCCGGCCTTGGTGGCGGCGTTCAGCGCGGTGTCGGCCAGCAGCTTCTTGGCCGCGACCGGCATCGGATTGAGCAGCTCTTCGGCGGCGATCGCGCGGCCGAATACGGGCACCAGCATCGTGCCGAAAGCCAGGCCGCTGATGTTGAGGAAGGTACGGCGTTCCATGACGTCTCCTGAGGTGGACAGTGGTCCGGCGGGCGGACCGCTCTTGTTGTGCTGCGCTTTACTTCTTCTCTTTATCTGCTGAACCATAGCAGCAAGTAAAGTTCTTGAATAGGCAATCTTTATGCCAGGTGCCTGGGTTCCTGCTTGCCAGCGCGGCCAGGGCGGACGGTGTCCGCGCGGGCCGCGTCCGCCCTGTGTCCGGCAGGTGTCCGGTCGGACAGGTTTAATACATACGCAATCTTTACTTGACGACAACTAGGGCCTGCCCGATGATCGGCGGAGGGCACGGCATGGCGCCGCTACCCCACCGACATTGGAGACCGAGACATGAAACGATTCATCCTGGCCGCCGTACTGGCAGGCTTGGCCGGCACGGCGCTGGCCGCCAACCAGGCCGACGACGCCCAACTGCGCGCGGCCATCGCCGGCAGCCACCGCTCAAGCGCCAACGTGGCGCGCGACACCTGGCGCCATCCTTACGAAACGCTGACTTTCTTCGGCATCAAGCCAACCATGACGGTGGTCGAATTGCTGCCGGAAGGCGGCTGGTACACCGAGATCCTGGCGCCCTACCTGCGCCAGGACGGCAAGCTGATCGGCGCCGGCCTCATATCCAGGACGCTGCTGGAGTCCAACCCGGCGGTGTATGACAAGGTCGTGCGGGGCGCCTTCAATCCACCAAAGGCCATCTACAACTTCGCCCCGCCAAACAGCGTCGACATGGTGCTCACCTTCCGCAACGTGCACAACTTCGTCGAACTGGGCGACGACAAGGTCAAGGAAATGTTCAAGGCGCTGTACACCAGCCTGAAGCCGGGCGGCGTGCTGGGCGTGACCGACCACCGCCTGCCGGAATCCATGCCGCAGGATGCCAAGGCCACGAGCGGCTACATCCATGAGTCGTATGTGATCAGGATGGCCGAAAGCGCCGGCTTCAAGCTGGCTGGGAAATCCGAGATCAACGCCAACCCGAAGGACAAGGCCGACCACAAGGGCGGCGTGTGGGCCCTGCCGCCGACCCTGGCCAACCGCGACGAGGACCGCACCAAATACCAGGCCATCGGCGAAAGCGACCGCATGACCCTCAAGTTCGTCAAACCGTAAATGTCACGCCGTGGTGAGTATTTGTGAACTTTCACGCTTCGCCACGGTGTATATTCGCTCAGCAATCTTTCCGATTCAAAGAGACGCATGACACTTTTCCGACTCGCTGCCGCCGCAGCGCTTGCCGCCGCCTGTGCGATGGTCCAGACCCAGGTCCAGGCCCAGGACCTCGATGCGAAGGCCGCACCGACCAAATCCGCCATTCCGTCTCGCGTCGAAAACTCGGTCGTCAAGATCTTCTCGACCTTGCGCCGCCCCGACCCGTATAAACCCTGGACCAAGGCCACGCCGCAGGACGTCACCGGCTCGGGCGTGATCATCGAGGGCAAGCGGATTCTCACGAATGCCCATGTGGTCGGCTACGCCAGCCAGGTCGAGATCCAGGCCAGCCAGGACGGCGACAAGGTCGCCGCCACGGTGGTGGCGGTGGCGCGCGGGATGGACCTGGCCCTGCTCAAGCTCGACGACGAGTCCTACTTCAACAAGCATCCGGCGCTGCCGCGCGCCAGCGTGCTGCCGGACGTGCGCGAACAAGTGTTCGCCTACGGCTATCCGGTCGGCGGCAACTCGCTGTCGATCACCAAGGGCATCGTCTCGCGCGTCGAATTCGTCCCCTACGGCTTCGGCAACGCCGGCCTGCGGGTGCAGATCGACGCCCCGATCAATCCCGGCAACAGCGGCGGCCCGGTGATCGCCGGCGACAAGATGATCGGCCTGGCCTTCTCCGGCGTGGCCGGCGCCAACAACATCGGCTACGTGATCCCGAACGAGGAGATCGAGCTGTTCCTGAGCGACGTCGCCGACGGCCGCTACGACGGCAAGCCGCTGCTGCTCGACAGCGTGCAGACGCTGGAGAATCCGGTGCTGCGCCAGTACCTCAAGCTCGACAGGTCGGTCGAGGGCGCGGTCGTGCACCGTCCCGCGCGCAGCGACGCCGCCTATCCGCTGAAGGAATGGGACGTCATCACCCGCATCGGCGAGCACCCGGTCGACAACCAGGGCATGGTCAAGCTGGGTCCCAACCTGCGGGTGCGCTTCCAGTACCGCGTGCAGCAGGTGGCGAAGGACGGCAAGGTGCCGCTGACCATCGTCCGCGACGGCAAGACCATGCAGGTGCAGGTGCCGGTTGGCGGCGCGCGCCAGCTCCTGATCCCGGACCTGGCCGGCGGCTACCCGTCCTACTTCGTGTACGGCCCGATCGTGTTCACGCGCGCCACCGCCGAGTACCTGTCCTTCATCACCGCCAACGCGGCCGCGCTGAACGGCTTCAGTTTCAACGCCAGCCCGCTGGTCACGCGCCGCGGCGATTCGCCCGACGCCCAGCACGAGGAACTGGTGGTGATCAGCTCCCCCTTCTTCCCGCACAAGCTGGTGGCCGGCTACAGCAACCGCATGGGCGCGGTGGTCGAGTCGGTAAACGGCGTGCCGGTGCGCAGCCTGCGCCACCTGGTGGCCCTGCTGCGCGACCTGAAGGACGACATGGTGGTGCTGCGCTTCGACCAGCGCGAGGGCGAGACCATGGTCCTGCCGCGCAAGGAGATGGTGGCCGCCACCGAGGGCATCCTGTCCGACAACGGCATCCGTTCCCAGGGATCGGCCGACATGATGGATATCTGGAACGGCAAGAAGATCTGAGCATGCGAGCGTCCTTCCTGCAGCGGATGGCCTGGCTGGGCCTGGCGCCGGCGACCGGACTGGCGCTGGCGGCATCGCCGCAGGCGGCGGCCGACGCCGCTCCCGGCGTGACGCCGGCGAGGCTGGCGGCGCTGGCCTTCCCGGGCTGGAGCGACAACCCGGCGGGACGGGTCGTGACCGTCAGCCTGCCGCGCCTGCCCGGCATGTCCCGCAAGGCCGGCCACGGCGGCTGGACCGCGGGAACGAACCGGGTAGTCGCCGAACCGCGGCTGCTGCTGCGTACCGATGCCTCGCACCTGACCTTGATTGCCGGCCTGGTGCCGTCGGAAGAAGGCAGCACGCCCGCGGTCAACCATACGACGCCGATGGCGCTGGCCGCCTACCAGTTCGAGCAGAGCGGCGGCCAGTGGAAGGTCGTGGGCCGCCAGGGCGTGTTCGCGCTGCGCGGCTTCTTCGG
The DNA here is from genome assembly GCF_052115005.1 of Massilia sp. 2TAF26. NCBI lineage: Bacteria > Pseudomonadati > Pseudomonadota > Betaproteobacteria > Burkholderiales > Oxalobacteraceae > Massilia > Massilia sp. 2TAF26. The sequence goes on along the minus strand of NZ_JBFRFV010000029.1, from coordinate 33,136 downwards.
CGGGGCCAATGTGCGCGCGGTGCCGCTGTCCGGCCAGCGCCAGGGCATCGCAGTGGAATACGGCAGCTGCTGGCAGGGCTATTGCGGCACCTGGATGTCGCTGTACGAACTGGACAAGGGCACGGTGCACCACGAAGCGGTGGTCGAGATGGCGCTGTCGGGCATCAACGTCGACAGTACCGGCGACTGCATGCGCCGCCTGCAGCCGCTGATCAAGGCGCACCCGCAGGACACCCACCCGGACGACGACCGCACCCCGCCCGACGGCCACGACTGCTATGCCATCGAAAGCGACTGGAGCATCGAGCCCTCGCGCGAGCAGCCGGGCGACCTCGTGATCCGCTACCAGGGCGCGATCAGCCGCGCCGAATCCCACGCCGCGCCACCCAGCGCCATCGACCAGCGCCAGGTACTGCGCTACAGCGATGGGAAGTATCGGGCGATTTCGGGGTTCAATCCGGTGCCGCCGATCTGATCCTTACTTCTTCACCGGCGTAAAGTTCAAATCCTGGAAGTCATAGCTGAAGTCGGTCTCGGTGGAAATCGGCTGCATCTTCATGCGCTCGATGCTGCCGTCCGGGTTCAGCGCGAAGGTCACGTAGGCATCGGCGTTGAAGTTGCGCTCCTTCCAGCGCACGATGAAGGTGTCGTGCTGGAAGTGCTCCATTTCCCCGCTCAGGTCCGGCGTGCGCGTCAGCGACAGGATCTGTTTTCCGCCGACGTGCTTGATGGTGGCGATGCCGTACCACGGGTCCTGGTAGTCGCCGTCGTAGGCGGTGCGCGGCAGCGACGGCTGGGATTTCGCGGCGCGGGCGGCGCTGTTCTTGGCCAGGCGCGCCTTTTCCTTGGCGTGCATCTCGTCCTCGACGGCGGCGACGGCGCCGATCCAGTCGGTCTTGTCGTCGCGGTCCACGAGGCGGCCCAGCAGCTGCCACTGCAGCGCGTTCAGCGAGCCGCCGCTTTCGGCATTGGTGAGGATGGCGATGCCCAGCTTCTCTTCCGGCACCAGAACCACCTTCGAATAGAAGCCCTGCAGCGCGCCGCTGTGCATGGCCAGCAGCCTGCCGTGGTAGTCGCGCAGCTGGAAGCCGAGGCCGTAGGCCGCGAAGTTCGGCTTGGTACCGGCCAGCTTGGGATTCGGCTCGCTGATGCGCATCGGGGTCTGCGCGGTCCACAGTTCGCGCGCCTGCTTGGCGCTGTACAGGCGTGTTTCCTTGCCGTCGGCGCCGGTGCCCAGCTTGCCCTGCGCCAGCAGCACGTTCATCCAGCGCGCGATGTCTTCGGCGTTGGTGTTGATGCCGACCGCGCCGACCGCGTTCGGTACCGGCATCGCCTTCACGGCGGCGATCTTGTCGTTGATCTTGCTGTGCGCGTTGGCGACGTTCGGGTTGCCTTCGTTCTCGAGCAGGCTGGTGGTCGTGGTGGCCATGCCGACCGGGGTCAGGATGCGCTCGCGGATGGTCTCGCCCCAGCTCTTGCCGGACTTCGCCGCGATGATCTTGCCGGCCACGATGTACAGCAGGTTGTCGTAGGCATAGCTGCTGCGGAAGCTGGTCGCCGGCGGAATGAAGCGCAGCTTGTGGATGATCTCGTCGGTCGAGAAGCCGGTGGTCGGCCACCACAGCAGGTCGCCGGCGCCCAGGCCCAGGCCGCTGCGGTGGGTCAGCAGGTCGCGCACCGTCATCTCGTGGGTGACGTAGGCATCGTACATCTGGAAGTCAGGCAGGTGCTTGGTGACCGGATCGTCCCAGGCCAGCTTGCCCTCGTCGACCAGCATCGCCAGCGCCGCGGCCGTGAAGGCTTTCGAATTCGAGGCGACTTCGAACAGGGTCTTGCCGTCGACTTTTTCCGGGGCGCCCAGCTTGCGCACGCCGAAGCCGCGCGCGGCCAGCACCTGGCCGTCCTTCACGATGGCGATGGCGATGCCCGGCACGTCGAACTGCTTCATGACACGCTCGACGTCGGCGTCGAGATGGTTCAGCTGGAGCGGCGCCGTGCTGCTGGCGGCGGGCACGGAAGCCGGGACGGTGGCGGGAACTTGCGCCAGGGCGGCGCCGGAGAATGCGATCAGGAGGGCTGCTGCGATGCGGTTCATGGAGTGCACTTGTGGGATTCCTTGGCGTGATGGTCGGAAGCTGAATTCAGGCGCGAGCAGGATAGCACTTCGGAACCCGTCCCGATAGGTAGGCGCCGCCCGCCTCTGCTATGATCGCCCCTTTGCCTTTCCCCGCCCTGTCGCTTCAATGGACGCCTTCCTCGTTTCCACCGGCATCGTCGCCCTCGCCGAAATCGGCGACAAGACCCAGTTGCTGGCCTTCCTGCTGGCCGCGCGCTTCCGCCGTCCGCTGCCCATCGTCTTCGGCATCTTCGCCGCCACCATCGCCAACCACGCCTTTGCCGCCGCGGTCGGCGCGCTGGTCAGCAAGCTGCTCGGTCCCGAAGTGATGCGCTGGGTTCTGGGCCTGGCCTTCATCGGCATGGCGGCCTGGATCATGGTCCCGGACGACATCGACGAGAACGAGACGACGCCGGCGCGCTTGGGCGTCTTCCTCACCACCGTGCTGGCCTTCTTCCTGGCCGAGATGGGCGACAAGACCCAGGTGGCGACGGTGGCGCTGGCCGCGCGCTATCCCTCCGCGGTGGCGGTGGTGGCCGGCACCACCCTGGGCATGATGCTGGCGAACGTGCCGGCCGTGTACTTCGGCGACCGCATCGCCGGCCGCGTGCCGCTGAAGCTCGTGCACGGCATCGCGGCCCTGATCTTCGTGGTGCTGGGCCTGGCGACCCTGTTCGGCCTCGGCAAGAACCTGGGCTTCTAGTCGCCCGCCTGGTTGACCCAGACCGGCGCCGACCACAAGACCTTGCCGTCGTCCTGGGTCAGCTTCGCATAGTAGAAATGCGGCCCCGGCGACGGCGTCAGCGTGACGCTCGCCTGCCCCGCCAGCTGGCTCACGTTGCCGTTCCGGCCCGGCACCCCTTCCATGATCGCCACCGTGGCCGCACGCCGGCCGGCATCGTTCGCGAACTGCACCGACAGCCGGAGCGGTCCGCGGTTGTCGATGCGCTCGCCCATCAGGTGGCCGTTGGCGGTAAATACGATCTGCGATGCCTTGTCCATGGTCGCGAACACGCGCCGCGCCCTGAGGGCGTCGATGAAGCTGTCGCGGGTCAGCGGCACGCCGTTCGGGACCAGCACCGCGGTGCGGTTGGTGTATGAGCTGCCCCAGTTGGCGCAGTGGTTGTCCTGGTTGCTGCTGAAGGCCACGTGGTAGCCCGCTTCCAGCAGCTTGTTGCAGGCCGCCTCGAAATTGCTGCGGCGGGTCTCGCCCTCCTTGTCGCTGGTGGAGAAGGCCGAGGTGTTCATCACTTCGCACAGCGCCATCGCCTCGTCGCCGTCCGCCGTCCAGGCCAGCGGCACGCCGCCGACCTTGAACTGGTCCTTCAGCGCCGGGTGGTTGAACTGGCCGATCCAGCCCTGCTTTCGCATCAGCGTGTACAGCGCGCCGTAGTCGCTGCGGCTGCTGAGCGTGTCGGCCAGCAGCTCGCCCTTGCCGTTCTTTTCCCAGCCCAGCAGCTCGTCGCTGTTGAAGATGTTCAGGTGGCCGCCGTTGCTGATCACGCCCCACTCCATGCCGTACAGGGCCAGGAAGTCCGGATGCTGCTCGTTGAACGCGCGCGCCATCCCGAGGCCGGACTGGTACAGCGCCCTGGCCGCGGCCGGATCGGCATCAAGCTTGGTGCCGTCCGAGCCGTCGTACATGTGGTTGTGCTCGGAGACCATCAGCATGTCCAGGCCATGCTCGCGGGCGTAGGGAAAGGCGGTATCCGGACCGAAGGGCGCGGTCTGCGGGTCCTGGGCACCCTTGCAGTTATCGAGGGCGGCGCCGCCGTCGCTGTGGCTGGTCTGGCTGTGCAGGTTGCCGTAATAGACCGTGAACGGCAGCGCACCCGCCGCCGGCGCCGCCTGCAGCACCTTGCGCCGGCCCGGCATGGGAGAAAAAGCCGGCAGCGCGGGCGCCGGCGGGTTGCCGACGGCGATGTCCCAGGACTGCTCGACCGCTTCATCCCCGGCCGTCGCGTGCAGGCGCACCCGGTACACGCCGGGCGCAGGCAGTCCCTTCGCCAATTTACCCTGCCAACGCACCGGCACGTCGACCGGCCGCCCGGTCAGGTTCGCCTGCCCCTGCCAGCGCGCCACTTCGCGGCCGTTCGGCGCCATCAACTCGAGGCGCCAGTGCACGCTGCGGCGGCCCTGCAGGCCAGGGTAATCGAAGGACAGGCGGAAGGTGCGTGATTCGGCGCCGCGGGCCTCGCCGCGATAGGGCGCGTCCAGGGTCGCCTCGAATTCCTGGTGCTCGTGCGGCGCCGGTGCAATGCGCTGCGCCGGAGCGGCAGCGGCCGCAAGGTGGAAGAAGCTGGCCGCTGCGAAGACGAGGCAGCGGGACCAGGCCAGGGAAGGGATAAGGGATGAGGTTATCATGATGCAATTTTTGCAATTGCATCACTCCTTCACCTTGATCCTCGGATCATAACGATATAAAATTGTTATTAACTAATTGACAAAAATAAAGTCAGCTGGAATATCTGGTTTGCAATGCTTTCACGTCATTGCCGCGAAAACGGGAATGAGGGCTCAACAGCCAACAGGCCGTACTTGGTTCTTCGACTGATCTACCAGCTTGTTCTTCGCAATCCACGGCATCATCGGGCGCAGCTTGTTGCCCACCCGTTCGATCCGCGCTCGGCCACGTAGCCCAGGCGGTCGAAGTCGATGTTGGCGCCGCCGGCGACCGCCACCAGGGTCTGGTCCCGGACCGGCGCGCCAGCCAGCGCGGCACGTTCCACATAGGCCTGCAGCCCGGCCACCGCCAGGGCGCCCGCCGGCTCGAGCACGCTGCGCGTCTCCTGGAACACCTCCTTGATGGCCGCGCAGACCTCGTCGGTACCGACCAGGACGATCTCGTCCACGACCTGCCTGGCGATGCGGAAAGTCTCTTCGCCGACGAGCCGGACGGCGGTCCCGTCGGAGAACAGTCCGACTTCCGGCAGCGCGATGCGCTCGCCCGCCGCCAGGCTGCGCGCCATCGCATCGGAATCGACGGTCTGCACGCCGACGATCCTGATGTCCGGCCGGCAGGCCTTGACGTAGGCGCCGATGCCGGCGACCAGCCCGCCGCCGCCGATGGCGACGAAGATCGCATGGATCGGGTCCCGGTGCTGGTGCAGGATTTCCATGCCGACTGTCCCCTGGCCGGCGATCACATCCGGATCATCGAAAGGATGGACGAAGACGAGCCCCTGCTCTTTTTCAAGCGCGGCCGCGTGGTCGTGGGCATCGGTATAGGAGGTCCCGTGCAGGACGATGTCGACGCAGGGACCGCCGCGCCTTGCCACCGCATCGATCTTGATCCTCGGCGTGGTGGTCGGCATCACGATCAGCGCCCGGCAACCCAGCCGGGCCGCCGCCAGCGCCACACCCTGGGCATGATTGCCGGCGGATGCGCAGATCACGCCGCGCCGGCGCTGCGCCGGCGACAGCCTGGCCATCTTGTTGTAGGCCCCGCGCAGCTTGAAGCTGAAGACGCTCTGCATGTCTTCGCGCTTGAGGCAGATACGGTTGCCCAGGCGCTGGGAGAGCGAGGGCAGCATGTCCAGCGGCGTCACGCCCGCGACCTCATACACTTGCGCGCCCAGGATGCGCTTCAGGTAGCCGGCCGTCATCGGCCGCTTTCGTAGGTCCGGTCTTTCGACAGCATGACTTCGTGGTGTCCGCGGCCAGCCGGAATCATGGGGAAGCAGTTCTCGGCCTGTTCGACCACCACGTCGAGCAGGAAAGGACCTTCCGACGACATGCACTCGGCGATCGCGTCGTCGAGCTCGTCCGCCCTGGCGACCCGGCGCGCCTGCCATCCGAAGGCGCGCGCCAGCGCCGGGAAATCCGGCAGGGCCTCCGCATAGCTGTGGCTATAGCGGGCGCCGTGATGCAGTTCCTGCCATTGCCGGACCATGCCCATGCAGCCGTTATTCGACAGCACGACCTTGATCGGACAGCGATGCTGCACGGCGGTGGCGAGTTCCTGGATGTTCATCAGGATCGAGGCGTCGCCGCTCACGCACACGACCGTCTTTTCCGGATGCGCGATCTGGGCGCCGATCGCGGCCGGGATGCCGAAGCCCATCGTCCCCGCGCCGCCCGAGGTCAGCCAGCGCCGCGGCCCATCGAAGGGAAGGTATTGCGCCGCCCACATCTGGTGCTGGCCGACGTCCGTGGAGACGATGGCGTCCCGTCCGTCCAGCGCGCCGGCCAGGGTCTTCATCAATTGCTGGGGGACGATCGTCGGCGACGTGGCGGCAAAGCCGAGACAGTCCACGTCCCGCCATGCCTGGATGCGCTGCCACCACGCGTCCGTGGACGCGACCTCGGCCTGCATGGCGGCGAGCTCGCGCTCCAGGGCCGCCAGGACCGCGTGGCAATCGCCCACCAGACCGACGTCGGCGCGCACGATCTTGCCGATCGATGCCGGATCGATGTCGATGTGGACGATGCGCGCGTCAGGACAGAATTGATCGAGCTTGCCGGTGACCCGGTCGTCGAAGCGCGCCCCCACGCAGACCACCAGGTCGGCCTCGTGCATCGCCAGGTTGGCTTCCAGGGTGCCGTGCATGCCGAGCATGCCCAGCCACCGCGGATCCGATGCCGGAAAGGCGCCGAGTCCCATCAGGGTCAGCGTGCACGGCGCGTTTTTCATGCGCACGAGGTCTGCAAACGTGGCGCAGGCCGCGCTGCCGGAAGCGGTCAAGCCTCCGCCGCCGTAAAAGACGGGACGGCGCGAACCGGCGATCAGCCTGGCCGCCTGTTCCAGCAGCGCACCCGGAATGTCCGGCACCAGGGACTGCGGGACGGACGGCGGGCTTGCGGCCAGCGAGCGCGGCGCGGACACGGCGACTGGCTGCAGCTGGACATCCTTCGGCACGTCGACCAGCACCGGCCCCGGGCGGCCCCGGGTCGCCTGCCGGACCGCGGCGCCGACCATGTCCACGATCTCGTCCGCGCTGCGGACCTGGGCATTCCATTTGGTGACGGTGCGCGAGATGCCGAGCGCATCGCACTCCTGGAAGGCGTTCGTGCCGATCAGGTTCGTGGCGACCTGGCCGCTGATGCACAGGACCGGCACCGAGTCGCACAGGGCGTCGAGCAGGCCGGAGGTGGTGTTGGCCATGCCGGGTCCCGAGGTGACGAACACGACGCCAAGGCGGCCGGTCGACCTCGCATAGCCCTCGGCGGCATGCACCGCCGCCTGCTCGTGCCTGACGAGCACATGGCGCAGCCGCGGTTCGAGGTACAAGGCATCGTAGAGGGGAAGCACGGCGCCGCCGGGATAGCCGAAAACGGTATCGACGCCGGCGTCGATCAGGCAACGCAGCAGCAGCTGCGCGCCGGTCAGGGTGGGGTCCGAAGGAGTTCTCATCCTTAAATTTTATCGACGCAGCCCCTGAAAGTGCTTCATAATTTCCATCATATTCGAGAAAATATGGAAAAATTTATGGAAACGAGCGACTACAACGGAAAATCTTTCGACCAGCAGGATCAAGCGATCCTGCGCATCCTTCTCGAGGACTCACGCACGCCGCTGCAGGAGATCGGCAAGGCGGTGGGGCTGTCGACCACCTCCTGCTGGAACCGCATCAAGCGCATGACCGACTCCGGCGCCATCCAGGCTTATACGGTGAAGGTGGACCTGGCCCAGATCGGCTACCAGGACACGGTGATCGTGCAGGTGACCCTGGGCAGTCACAGCCAGGAGACCTTGAATGAGTTTGCGCAGGCGCTGGAATCCATCCCCGAAGTCCTGGAAGCCTTCCTGATTTCGGGCGACTACGATTACTTCATCCGGATCGCGGTCAAGGACACGCGCGACTATGAAAGGCTGCTGAGGGAGCAGCTGTACAAGATACCGGGTATCCGCCACAGCAAATCGAGCTTCGTGCTGCGGACGCTGAAGAAGGCGGATACCCCGTTGACGCGCTGAGGATCAGAAGTGGTATTCGGCGCGCACCATCGGCGTGCTGGCGCGCTGGCCGCGGTTGCCGGTGGTGGCCGCGGTGTTGCCGAACTTGTTGTTCCAGAACTGGTATTCGAGGCCGACGCGGAAGCGGTTCTTCGGCTGGCCGAAGCGGCTGCCGAGGTCGTACATCAGCTGCATGTCGAGATTGGTCTCGGCGCCGGTCCCGTTGCCGACCTCGTCGCGGCCCTTGGCGGCGATGTAGTTCAGGTAGCCTTCGAAGGACCAACCCGGCATCCAGCTCTCCGGCACCGGGATGCCCCAGCTGGCCGAGAACATCGGGTGGTAGTCGTAGGTGTAGCGGCTGCGGACTTCCGAGATCGGCGGGAAGGCGCCGCTCGGCGCATTGCTCTCGCGGAGCAGCAGGATGCCGGTACTGAGGAAGCCCGGCACGTCCCACATCAGGGTCGGGCCGGCCACCAGCATGCGCTTGCGCGAGTTGTAGCCGACGTCGTTCTTGGTGTTCCAGTCGAAGCCCAGCACCAGGCCCAGTCCCTTTACCGGGCCGTAGGCGATCGGTGCGCCGCGCAGGGCGCCGATGTCGAGCGTGTGGCGGTAGACGATATAGGCTTCCTGCGCGCCATCCCGCTGGTTCAACGAACCAGGGTCGTTGCTGTCGGACTGCAGCAGGTCGAGGTTGAAGTAGTTCGAGCCGTACTTGTAGCCGCTGGCGTGGGTCAGCGCGAAGATGTTCTTCTTGATGTCGGAGGGGTTGAAGGGCTCGCGGAAGCGCTGGCCATAGCGCCAGCTGATCGCCGTGTCGCTCCAGTCGGCTGCGGCGGCCGGCGGCGCCACGCTGGCCGCCAGGACGGCAACCGCGGCAACTGTGGCGGCCAGGGACGCGGCACTCGTACGTTCACTCATTGTTTTTCTCTGTCGGATGGGTTATCGGCAAGCCGGGTTGACGCTAGTGTAGCCGGAAGCCGCCCCTGCCGGCAGGGGCCTGTGGCGCGCGCGCCGCAGAGTCAACGAAACTATGCCTCCGATCCGGCCAGGGCCAGGCCGCCGCTCAGGCTCCAGGCCTCGGCATGGCCCAGGCGCTGCAGGCACAGCGCCGCCCGCGCGCTGCGGTTGCCGCTGCGGCAGACGAACACCAGCGGGCGCCGCGGCGCCGCCAGCAGCTGGCCCAGGTGTTCGGCCAGGCGCGACATCGGCAGCGCCTGCGCCGCGCGGCCCTGCAGGCGCATGCCGCCGGCTTCCAGCTCGCAGGCTTCGCGCACGTCCACCAGCAGCGCATCCTCGTGGCTGCGCAGGAAGGCGTCCAGCTGCTGCGGCGCCAGCTGGCGCAACTCGCCGGCAGCCGACCCGGCATGCGCCGCCTCCAGCATGGTGCAGGGTGCGCCGCCGACATCGGCGCCGTGGCACAGCACCGTGGCGCCATCGATCAGTCGCGCCAGCTCCCGCGCATCGGCACCGTCCATCGCGATCCCGCCGACGAAGGCCAGGCGCACCGCCGCCGCCTCGAGCCGACCTTCCTGCGCCCGGCCCAGCAGATAGGCGGCGCCGCGCCCGTCCCGGTCCGCCAGGCGCACCAGCACTTCGTCGCCCAGCGCGAGCGCCGGCGCGGCGCTGCCGTCGGCCAGGGTCACCACGCCGCCTTCGCGCGGCCAGCCGAGGGCGCCCGGCTCGCCGGCATCCAGGCCGAGGCCTGCGCGCAGCACGGCGCGGGCGTCGCCGTCCGCGCCGCCATCCGTCCCCAGCACGGCCAGGGTGCGCAGGTGGCTAGCGCGGATCTGGGCCGCGATCCGCGCCGCCATGCCGGCCGGCGGATCGATCGCCACGCAGGCTCCGGCTTCCAGGTTGAACAGGATCCAGCCGTGACGTCCCTCGCAGCTCACCTGCAGCAGGCCGCGGCGCTCGCCGCTGAGACTCGACGACGCCAGTGCCGGACGCCGCGCCGCCTGGCCGCAGCGGCGGATCCGCGCGCAGGCTTCGTCGATGAATTCCTCGGTCGCCAGCGGTCCGAAGGACAGGCGCACGGCGCCGCTGGTGCGCCACGCCGGCAGGCCCATCGCTTCCAGCACATAGCTGGGCGCGGCCTTCGCCGCCGAACAGGCGGAACCGGCGCTGACGCGCATGCCGGCGGCGTCGAACAGGTCGAGCAGTTCCTTGCTCGCCATGTCCGGCACCGCGAAGTTCAGGGTGGTCGGCAGCGCCAGTTCGAAGGGCGTGTTGAACACGATGCCCGGAAAGGCATCAACCAGGCTGGCCGCGACCCGGTCGCGCATCGCCGCCAGTTCGGCGTGGCCGCGGAAGGTGCCGCCCTCCTCCAGTGCTTCCAGCACGGCGCCGAGCGCCGCGATGCCGGCCATGTTCTCGGTGCCCGAGCGCTGGCCCGCTTCCTGGCCGCCGCCGATGATCAGCGGCGTGTAGGGCGTGCCCTCCTTCACGTACAGCATGCCGATGCCCTTCGGCGCATACAGCTTGTGGCCCGAAAAGGGCGCGTAGTCGATGCGGCTGTTGGCAAGATCCAGCGGCAGCTTGCCGAGGGCCTGCACGCAGTCGACCATCCAGAACGCGCGCGGCGCACGCTCGGCCAGCACGGCGGCGATACGCTCGAGGTCGGAGACGGTGCCGGTCTCGTTGTTGGCGGCCATGGTGCAGACCATCGCCGCGCGCGGCGCCAGTTCGCGCAGCAGGTCCAGGCGGTGGCGGCCGGCGCCGTCGACCGGCAGCGCGCACAGGGTCAGCCTGGTACCGAGCAGGCGGTTCCAGTGCACCAGGCTTTCGGACACCGCCTTGTGCTCGGTGGCGCCGTAGATCAGCAGATCACCACAGTCCTCGCCCGCCGCACGCCGTTCGCGGATCGCGCACAGCGCCGACAGCACCGCGGTCTGGATGCCTTCGGTGGCGCCGCTGGTGAACAGCACGCGGCCGGCGCCGGCGCCCAGCACGCGGCGCGCACGCGCACGCGCGGCGTCGAGGATGACCTTGGCGCGGAGGCCGGTCGCATGGCTGCTGCTCGGATTGCCGAAGCAGGCCTGCATCGTCTCCAGCGCGGCGCTGGCGGCGGCCGGCAGCACGGGCGAAGTGGCGTTGGCGTCGAGGTAAATATCGTGGCTCATGAATAACAACCGAAAAAATTGCTAAAAACAAAAAATAATATGCACACAACGTGCCATAGTTGAGTAATATGTTACGGACTGACGCAGAATAAGATGTACTAAAATTCCTTTGTTTTCGCTGAAAAGAAGAACTGGCATTCTCATTCTTACTGCATAAGAGAAATGAACTCACTCGACAAATACGATTGTGCGATTCTGGCCGCCCTGCAGGCGGACGCCACCCTGTCGATTTCCGGTTTGAGCGAGAAAGTCGGGCTGTCCAGCACCCCCTGCTGGAAGCGCGTCAAGCGCCTCGAAGAAGAGGGCTATATCGAGAGCCGCGTCAGCATCGTCAACCGCAACAAGGTCGGCTTGCCGGTCACGGTCTTCGTCAGCGTGCGCGCCAAGGAGCACGACGAAAAGTGGCTGGAGCGCTTCGCCTCGGCCGTGATCGCGCTGCCCGAGGTGCTCGAATTCCACCGCATGAGCGGCGACGTCGACTACCTGCTGAAGGTGGTCACCACCGACATCGAAGGCTACGACCGCTTCTACAAGAAGCTGATCAAGACCGCCCAGCTGGCCGGCGTGTCCTCGGCCTTCTCGATGGAGCAGATCAAGTGCACCACCGCGCTGCCGCTGGAACTGATTTCGCACGGTCTCGCTGCCTGAACTGAATCATGCGATGATGGCGCCCGTTGGAACATAACGGAGACTAGGTAATGCCATCGAAATTCAAGATTGCGCCGCTGGCGCTGGCCGCCGGCATGATGACGCTCGGCGCCGCCGCCGCCGCCCAGGACCAGCTGGTGCGCATCGGCGTGAGCGGGCCGCTGTCGGGCGCCAATGCCTTCGCCGGCAAGGACAACGAAAACGGCGTGCGGCTCGCGGTCGAGGAACTCAACGCACAGAAGATCAAGGCGGGCGGCAAGACGCTACGCTTCGAGCTGATGTCCGAGGACGACCAGGGCGACCCCAAGGCCGGCGTGAACGTGGCCCAGAAATTCGCCGACGCCGGCGTCAAGTTCGTGCTCGGCCCCTACAACTCGGGCGTCGCGATTCCCGCCTCGCGCGTCTACAACGATGCCGGCATCCTGATGTCGACGGTCGGCACCAACCCGAAGATCACGCAGTCGCGCTACCCGAACGTGTTCCGCATCGTCGCCAGCGACAACCAGGTCGGCGGCTCGATGGCGGCCTACGCGGCGAAGGAACTGAAAATCAAGACCGTCGGCGTGATCGACGACCGCACCGCCTTCGGCCAGGGCATTGCCGACGAATTCGCCAAGCAGGCGCGCGCTTCCGGCCTGGCCGTGGCCGGCCGCGAGTTCACCAATGAAAAGGCGAGCGACTTCTCTGCCATCCTGACCGCCTTCCGCGCCAGGAAGGTCGACGCGATCTTCTTCGGCGGCTATGCCCCCCAGGGAGCGCCGATGGCGCGCCAGATGAAGCAGCTCGGCATGGGCGGCGTCCGCCTGCTCGGCGGCGACACCCTGTGCAGCCCGGAGATGGCCAAGCTGGGCGGCGACGCCGTCGGCGAGAACGTGCTGTGCGCCCAGGCCGGCGCCATGCTGGACAAGCAGCCCGGCGGCCCGGCCTTCAAGCAGCGCTTCAAGCAGCGCTTCCAGCGCGACCCGGACGTCTACGCGCCGGCCTTCTACGACCAGACCATGTTCATCGCCCAGGCCATCAAGAACGCCAACACGGTCGACGCGGCCGCGGTGAGCAAGCTTCTCCATACCATGAGCTACCAGGGCGTGGCCGGCACCTACGGCTATGACCCGAGCGGCAACCTGAAAAAGACGGCCGTCACCGTCTACACCTTCAAGAACGGCGCCCTGGCCCCCCTGGCCACTTATTAAGAAGACCCCGTAAAGACTGGGCCGCGGGCGGCGACAAGCGTATCCTTGTCGCCGCCTTCGTTTTTATTCCGCACACAAACCGCACATGAAACAGATCCTGAAGCTGGGCGCGATCGCTTGCGCCGCCATGCTCGCCTGCGCTCCCGCCGGCGCGCTCGAGCCGAAACCCATCGCCGCCAAGACGGCCGCCGCCAGCGCCGGCGCCGAATCCCAGCGCCTGAACAAGCTGGCCGACGACTACTGGGATGCCGAAGCGCGCTTCGACCCCATCATGGCCGGCGAGGCCGGCGACAACCGCTTCGCCGACCAGATCGGCATGTCGATCGCGCCGCAGAACCGAGCCCGCCAGTTCGCCCTGTACAAGGACTACCTGAAACGCCTGCACGCGATCCGCCGCGACGCCCTGCCCCAGCGCGACCAGACCAGCTACGACATCCTCGACTACGAGCTGAAGACCGCGCTGCGCCTGGAGCCCTTTCCCGAGCACCTGCTGCCGCTGAACCAGATGGACAACGTCCCGGTCGAGCTGGCGAACTACGCGAGCGGCCAGGGCGCACAGCCGCTCAACACGGTGAAGGACTACCAGGCCTACCTGAGCCGCCTGAACCAGCTCGGCCCCTGGATCGACCAGGCCATCGCCAATATGCGCGAGGGGATGAAGCGCGGCGTCACGGCGCAGAAGGCGGTGATGGTCTCGACCCTGCCGCAGATCCGGCACCTGGTGGCGGCAAAGGCCGAGGACAGCATCTATGCCTCGCCGGTCAAGCACTTCCCGGCCGGCTTTTCAAGCGCCGACAAGGCGAAACTGACGGCCGCCTACCACGACACGATCGGCGCCAGGGTCAACCCGGCCGTGAAACGCCTGGCAGACTTCCTGGAGCACGACTACCTGCCGGCCTGCCGCACCAGCACCGGCTACGACGCCCTGCCGCAAGGGAAGGACTGGTACCTGGCGCGCGTCGCCAGCCAGACCACCACCGACCTGACCCCGGAGCAGATCCACCAGACCGGCCTGAAGGAAGTCGCCCGCATCCAGCAGGAATACGCCCGCATCGGCCCGCAGATGGGCTACACCGGTCCGGCATCCGGCCTGCCGACCTGGGTCTCGGAACAGCCGAAGTACACGCCCTTCAAGACCGAGGGCGAGATCATCGAGGTCTACCGCAAGCTGAACACCGAGCTGAATCGCAAGCTGCCGAAGCTGTTCTCGCTGCGGCCGAAGACCCCGCTCGACATCCGCCTGGAGCCGGAACTGACGCGCGCCACGGCCTCGGACCACTACACCCCGCCGGCGGCGGACGGCTCGCGTCCGGGCGTGTTCTGGACCGTGGTGAACGACCCGGCCAAATACAGCGGCCCCGGCATGGTCACGCTGTTCCTGCACGAAGGCCAGCCGGGCCACCACTTCCACATCGCCCTGATGCAGGAGCTGAACCTGCCGAACTTCCGCACCTTCGGCGGCAACAATGCCTTCACCGAAGGCTGGGCGCTGTACGCCGAGACCCTCGGCACCGAGATGGGCCTGTACGGCAAGCCGGAAGACTGGTTCGGCCACCTGAACGACGAAATGCTGCGCGCGGTGCGCCTGGTGGTCGACACCGGCATGCACGCCAAGGGCTGGAGCCGCGAGCAGTCGATCAAGTACATGCGCGAGACCCTGGGCTATCCGGAAGCGCTGGCACGCAGCGAGACCGAGCGCTACATGGCCTGGCCGGCACAGGCGCTGGGCTACAAGATCGGCGCCCTGAAGATCCAGGAACTGCGCGCCCGCGCCGAGAAGGCGCTGGGACCGAAGTTCAGCCTGCCGAAGTTCCACGAGATCGTGCTGGGCGAGGGTACGCTGCCGCTGGCGCTGCTGGAGAAGAAGGTGGATCGGTGGATTGCGGAATCCAAGTAAACATATGAACTGTCGTTCCCGCGCAGGCGGGAACCCAAGTTTGCATGCGTATCGATAGCTCGTACAGAACTTGGGTCCCCGCCTTCGCGGGGACGACGGTATTTAAGATCGCGGGAACGACGGTTTGAACGTCGCGGGTCGACGCGATTATTTTTCCGGCGCCACGCGCCACACCACGCTGCCCGCATCGTCCACCACCAGCAGCGCCCCATCCTGCGCCACCGTCACCGCCGCCGGGCGGCCCCAGACGTCGCGGTCGCTCAGCACCATGCCGGTCATGAAGTCCTGGTACTGGCCGGTCGGCACGCCGTTCTTCATCATCACGCGGACCACCTTGTAGCCGGTGCGGATGCCGCGGTTCCACGAGCCGTGCAGGGCCACGAAGATGTCGCCCTCGTACTCTTTCGGGAAGGCGTGCCTGGCGCCCGCCGGAGCCTGGTAGACCACCATGCCCAGCGGCGCCGAGTGGGCCTGGATCAGGGTGTCGGGAATCGTCACCTTGTCCTTCAGGTCGGGGCGGATGCCCTTCAGGCGCGGGTCTTCGTGGGCGCCCAGGTAGTACCACGGCCAGCCGTAGAATCCACCCTGCTTCACGCGCGTCACGTAATCCGGTGGCAGGTTGTCGCCCAGTTCGTCGCGCTCGTTCACGCTGCAGTACAGGTCGCCCGTCTGCGGGTGCACCAGCATGCCCACGCAGTTGCGCAGGCCGTTGGCGAAGGAACGGCGGTTCTTGCCGTCGGGGTCGAAGGCCAGCACCGCGGCGCGGTCGGTTTCTTCTCCCCAGGCGGCGCCCAGGCCGTGCTTCGCTTCCCACTGGGCCAGCGCCTCGGGCGGCTTGGGTCCGATGCTCGAGGCGATGTTGGTGGCCGAACCGACCGACAGCAGCATCGTTTTATCGTCCTTCGAAAAAGCCAGCGTGCGGGTGATGTGGCCACCGCCGGTATCGGCGATCTTTTCGACCACGGTTTCCGGCTCGCCCTTCGCCTTCAGGTCGCCGGCCGAATACGGGTAGCGCACCACCGAATTGACGTTGGCGACGTACAGGTATTTCGGGTTCGGACCGGACGGCCACAGCGCCAGGCCGTAGGGTCGCGACAGGCCGCCGGCGAACACGCTCACGGTCTCCACCTTCTCGCCGCCGCTGCCGGGGCGCAGGATGCTGACCTGGCCCTTGCTCGCCTCGGAGACGATGATGTCGCCGTTCGGCGCGCGCAGCGCCAGGCGCGCCTTGCCGGTGTCGCCGGCGAACACGGACACCTTGAATCCCTGCGGCACGGCCGGCATCGCACCGCTCGGCCGCGCGGCGACCTTCGGGCCGTTGCCGGCGCTCTCGCTGGCGAAGGGCGCCGCCAGCTTGTCGGCGGTGACGTGGTGCAGGTCGCCCGGCTTGTCGTCAAGCCAGCCGCCGGCGCCATCGCTCACCTTGCCGTCCGCCGCTTTCGAGGCCGCCGCCGGTGCCGCCGCCTTGCCGCTTTGCGCGGCCAGGTAGCCGATCACGGCGGCGCGCGCCTTCGCATCGGGGATCCCGATCGGCATCGCGGTACCCGGCACGTCCCTGGTCGGATCGCGCATGAAGACGTCGAGCTCCTCGCGGGTCCAGGTCTTGCCGGCGGCACCGGCCCTGGACAGCGCGTCGGTATAGTTATAGCCGGGCACCGCGCCCGCCTTGCGGCCGACCACGTTGTACAGGCCGGGACCGGCGCGCGAACCCAGCTTGGGATCGACCGTGTGGCAGCTGGCGCAGTTGCGCTCGAAGTAGGTCTGGCCAGCCGAGGGCGCAGCTTCCGCGGCCCCTGCGGCCAGCCAGGCCAGCGCGGCGACCCGGGCCGCGAGGATGGTGCGATGCATGTTCTTCTCCTTGTTGAATCCGCCAAATAATAGGCGCAATATTGCCAGAACAATCAATAAAAGGAGGCTCGGATGGAAGGAAAACTGCTGGCGTGTGCGCTGCTGGGCGTGACCATGCTGGCGGCCCTGCCGGCCGCGGCCCGGGAAACCGCGCAGGCGCCGGAGCAGGAAGCCTTGCGGCAGCGGCAGGCCGCCCGGATGGCGGACGGCTTCGCCCACCTGCACGGCTTCGGCGAGGGCGTGGCCGCGGCGCTGGCGGCTTCCTCGTCCGCCCAACGCACCAGGCGCGTCGAGGGCTTCAACGGCAAGCTCACGCGCAAGACCTACCGCCAGCCCGGCATCGAACTGACGACCGAGTCGGGCGGCGGCAATACGTTTCCGGGCTCGCTGGCGATCTCGCGCGCGGGCTATCCGCTGCCGCTGGGACTGCACATCGGCGATCGGCGCGGCGCGGTCGAGGACGTCCTCGGCGCGTCGGCCAGCGGCGGCGACACCCTGGTCCTGAAGCGCACAGAAGGTGAAGGCTGCGCCGATCCCATCACCCTCACCTTCCGCGACAAGGTGCTCGCCCGGGTCGACTGGACCTGGGAGAGCTGCCAGGACTGAGCCGCTTCAGTCGATCATGAACACTGGATAACGGCGCCACTCCGGCTCACGGTAGCGCGCGCAGTGGGCGAAGATGAAATCCAGCACCGCATACTGGTCGGACAGCTTTTGCGGATTCAGTTCTTTCCACTCCGCGAACCTGGCGGCCAGCTCCGGCTCGTCGCGCAGCAGCTTCTCGGCTTCGTCCTCGAACACATAGTCCGAATAGGCTTCCTTCTTCTCCAGCACGCTGTTGAAGAAGCCCCAGCGGAAGAAGCTGTCGTGGCCCAGAGGCTCCAGCATCTCGACCGCGTAGCGCGCATTGTCCTGGTCCAGCGGCACGATGTAGTCGCCGGCACGGACGGTGACGGTGGCGCAGCGGCGCTCGAGCTGCACGTCGTCGTGGAACATGTGGCCTTCGTAGGCATGCGGGCGCGAGCTGACCGACTTGATGTGGTAGCAGGCCAGTTCCTGCTCGCGCTCGGCCTCGACGCGCTCCATGCGCACGCCGTTCCACTGCAGGCGTTCGATCACTTCGCGCCACTGCTGCGGCACCACGTAGGCGCGCGGCGCCCACACGACGACGTCGGCAGGGAAGCGGTTGAAGTAAGGGATGTCCTTCTCATACGGCGCGCTGCGGTCGTACCACAGGCGCTGGTAGTCGCCCAGCACGCTCTGCTTGTACTTCGCGGCGTAGCCCTTGAAGCGGAAGCTGGACGGATTGGCCTCGTCCATCGCCCAGTGGATCGGCCACTCGCGGCGGGTGCGGCCCTCATCCTTGGCGGCGCGGCGCAGCTGCACGATTTTGTCGCCATTCGCGACGGTGAAGCCGAGCGCCGTCTCCACCAGCGCGCGCATCGAGTGATAGCGGTCGGCGAAGGGCTTCAGCATGTGGGTCTCGGGCATGAAGCCGATCGTGTGGTGCAGGGCCGCGTAGCCGGTCGAGAAGCGCGGCGTCTCCAGGAAGTCGGCGATGCCGTCGTCCGGGCTGTCCTTGACCGGGTTCACGTAGGGGCAGGTCGGCCAGCCGCGCCTGTCCATCTCGGCGAACATCGCCGGCAGCATGGTCTCGCGCAGGAAGTCGCCCAGCTCCCCGCCCAGCTTGTCGGCCTGGGTCTGGATCAGGGTCATGGTGTAGCTGTAGTCGGCGCCGTTCGAGGTGTGGGTGTCGACCATCACGTCCGGATCCCAGGCCGTGAAGAACTCGTTGAACGCGCGCGCGGTGAGGGTGTCGCATTTCACGAAGTCGCGGTTCAGGTCGAGGTGGCGGCTGTTGCCGCGGAAGCCGAAGGACTCGGGGCCGTCCTGGTTCACGCGCGAGGTATCGTTGCGGTTGAAGGCACCGTCGACGTTGTACAGCGGGATGAAGATGAACACCGTGCGGCCGAGCGCGGCCAGGCGTTCCGGCTCCTGGCAGAAGTCGCGCACCAGGGCCATGCAGGCGTCGACGCCTTCCGGCTCGCCCGGGTGGATGCCGTTATTGTTGAAGAACACCGGACGCTTGTCGCGCTTGATCTCGAAGCGGTCGAACACGCCGTCGGCGGACACCACGCCGGCATGGATCGGCACGCCCGCATCCGAGGTGCCGATCTGGCTGAAGCGCAGCACGCGCGGGTAGCGCTTGGCGAGCTCCTCGTACCAGGCGATGCAGTCGGCCCAGGTGGTGGTCTGGTTCTGGTTGCCCTTCTCGAAAGGCGTCTTCAATTCATTGGACATGGTCGTGGCTGCTGGTGATGGTGATGGTGATGGTGATGGTGATGGTGATGATGCGAAGACCGCTAATGTACCTCAGTTGCGCCGCCGGCCGCCTCGTGCAGCGGCAGGGTGATGGCCAGCGTGGTGCCGCGCCCTGGCCGGGACCGCACCTGTATCCTGCCGCCGACGGCAAACACGCGCTCGCGCATGCCGATGATGCCGATGCCTTCCGAGGACAGGGCCGGATCGAAGCCTTCGCCGTCGTCGCCGACCTCGATGTGCAGGGCATCGTCGGCATCCGATAGCACCAGGCTGACGTGGGCGGCCGAGGCATTCGCGTGCTTCATGATGTTCGACAGCGCCTCCTGCACGATGCGGTAGGCGGAGATCGCCAGCTCGTTGTTCAGGCGCGAGAAGTCGCCCTCGGTATGGAATTCGAAATCGATGCCCGAGCTGGACCGGTAATGGCTGACCATCTCCTCGACCGCGCCGTGCAGGCCCAGCATGTCCAGCACTTCCGGACGCAGGCGCCGCACCAGGCGCCGGCCGTTGGCGTACA
Source organism: Massilia sp. 2TAF26 (assembly GCF_052115005.1). Taxonomy (NCBI): domain Bacteria; kingdom Pseudomonadati; phylum Pseudomonadota; class Betaproteobacteria; order Burkholderiales; family Oxalobacteraceae; genus Massilia; species Massilia sp. 2TAF26. Next base: position 13,586 of record NZ_JBFRFV010000029.1, on the reverse strand, counting down.
GGTCCAGCGCCAGCCTGGTGATGGCCTGTGCCTTGGCGCCGATCTGCTCGACTTCCGGTCCAGGCACGGCCTTGCTTGCCAACTGCTGGATGGTCTGCGATTCCAGCCGCACCGCGATCAGGGAGGCGTTCAGTTCGTCGTGGATCTCGACCGCGATGCTCTTGCGTTCGTCCTCGATGATGTTGTTGACCTTCTGGATCAGCTTGCGCTTGTCGGCGTCGGCGCGCAGGGCCTCGTTGCGCGATTCCAGCAGGTCGCGGGTGCGCTCGGCCACCTTGTTCTCGAGGTCCTGCTTGGAACGGTCGAGCGCCACCGACATTTCGCCGATCGAGGCCTGCAGCTCGCCGACCTCGCCGCCGGTGGTGACCGGCAGCTCGACCCGGTAGTCGCCGCCGCGGATCGCGCGCAGCACGGCGATCGCCTCCTGCAGCGGCACCGTCAGGCTGCGCGCCAGGAAATAAGCGAGTAAGCCGCTCGCGACCAGGGCCAGCGCCGCCATCGCCAGTTCGATGCGGAAGCGCCGCAGCTGCTTGGCCATCATGCTGGTCGGCGACATCGTCACCCTCACCCGCCCCACCACCTCGGTGGTCAGGGTCGGCGGGCGGGTGTCGCTGGAGGCGGAGACGTGCGGCGTGCCGTTGTCCGAGAACAGGTTGAGCCACACCACCTGCTTGCGGATCGGCGCCTCGAAGGAATGCGGCTCGGCCTGGATCGGATGTTCGGAGACCACGCTGACGGCATTGCGGCCATTGGTGTCGACCACGTCGATGCGGTAGACGCTGCGGTCCGACTGCACCAGGCCGTTGATGGTCAGGCGCAGGTCGGACAGGTTGCCGGAGATGACGTTGTATTCGCTGGTCTCGGCCAGCGCGCGCGCCAGGATGCGTCCGCGCTCGGCCAGCTCCTCGTCGACCTGGGCGCGGTGCGAATACCAGGAATACCAGACGAAGGAAGAGAACAGCAGCGCCACCGGCAGCATGGTGATGAAGGCCATGCGCAGGCCGATGCTCCAGCCGCGCCAGAAGGACAGGTAGCGCATCATGGGCGGCGCGGCGGCGCCGGCCTGGAGAAGCCGCGCACCTCGTCGCTGACCGTGAGGTCGAGCGAACGCGCCACGCCTTCGTTGACGATGGTGCGGAAGTAGCGCGGGAACTGCGGCGGCGCCAGCTCGCCGCCGGCCACATAGGCGCTAGCGAGCTCGGCCACCTGGGCGTCGATGTCCTCGATCTCGGAATAGGTGGTGGCCAGCGCGCCGGCCTTCACCATGTCGCTCGAAAAGCCGATCACGCCCTGCTTGTGGCGGTAGGTCGAGAGCAGGATGTTGCGGATGCTCTCGGTGCTGTAGACGGTGCTGTCGGGCAGGGCCAGCAGCACGTCGGTCTGGGCGATCTGGTTCAGCAGGCGGTTGATGTCCTCGCCGCCGGCGTCCAGCACCGTCACTCTATCCGCTTCCAGCGCGGGGCGCATGAAACTGGTGTCGGCGCCGAGGATGGCGGCCACCCGTACCGGCCTACGGTACAGCAGCGCGGCCAGGCGCAGCTGGTCGGCAGGCGAGGGTTCGGCATAGACGGCGGTGCTGGCGACCGGCTGCGCCCCGCCCTGCGCGGCCTTGGCCATGATGGCGCGGTACACCTGGCTCGAGGTGAAGGCCGAGATCACCACGCAATCGCAGCGCTTCGACGCCACCTCGCGCAGGGCCGCCGGACCGATCGCCACGTACAGCATGCGGCGGCGCTGGGCCAGCTCGGTGCGGAAGGTGGAGAAGATCGGGACCAGGCGTTTGTACAGGTCTTCGGTGATGCGCTGGGTGATGGCGCTGTCGTCGGCGGTGACGAACTGGAAGCGGAAGCCCTGGGCGGGTTCGTGGGTGGGTTTGGCGGCTTGGGCGGTGAGGCTGAGCGCTGCGAGGATACTGGCTACGAAAATCAACTTGGAGCCTCGCACGGCGAGGCGCCTTCGCGGGGACGACGAAGTGCGGGCTGCGGTCGCCCCGGTGGCCTGCTGCCTTAAAACGTCGTCCCCGCACAGGCGGGGACCCAAGTTCCTCAGCATATCCCTTACGGCTCGATCAAACCATGCTTCACCGCCAGCTTGGTGATATAAGCCTGCCGATGCACCCCCAGCTTCTCCTTCACCGACTGGCTGATATTGCTGATGGTCTTGGTCGACAGGTTCAATCGCTCGGCGATCTCGTTGTTGGTCAGTCCCTCGGCCATCAGCTTGAAGATCTCCAGGCTGCGCTCGTCCAGCATCGACTGCGGCGAGACGTCGCCGCGCACCGCCAGGCTGGCCAGGCGCTCGGCGATCTGCGGCAGGAAGTACAGCTTGCCGGCGTGGGCTTGGCGCACGGCCTCGGCCAGGTCGGCCGGGTCGCAGTCCTTGGTGACGAAGGCGTGCGCGCCGAGGCGGTAGGTTTCCTTGATCAGGCTGTCCTGATCGAACTGGCTGAGGAACACGATCTTCGCCTGCGGATCGGCCTTCAGGATGTTCTGGGCGGCGTCCATACCGGTCAGCTCGGTGCCGAAGCGGATGTCCAGCACCGCCACGTCGGGCTTCTGCTCGGCGTACATCGCCTCCGCCTCGCTGGGCGACTTGGCCTGGCCCACCACTTCCATCCCCTGCGCGCCAAGCGACATGGCGAAACCGGTCATCACGATCGGGTGGTCGTCCGCCAGCATCACGCGGATCGGCTTTTGCTCTTTCTGCATCGTCTTACCATTCTCTGGCATGTGAATGGTGTGATTATTCCACACAAGGACAGCAAGGCCAACGAAGGAAATTGATGAAACGAATGGAAGAAAATTTGCCAATAATTCGCTTTACACATTGCTATGACATAGCATATATTAATTCCACAGCTTAGCCAAACCGCTTCATGTCCGATAACAACAAGGAGGATGGCCATGCATTTCTCTTACTCGAACCATGCGAATGGCAGCAAGGCCAGCAAGTTCGCGCTGGTTGCCGGCCTGCACGTGGCGCTCGGCGCCCTGATCGTCCATAGCCTGGGCACCCGGCATACGCTCTCGATCCTGCCCGAGCAGGTATTGGTGATGCTCGAACCGGAGCGCCTCGAACCGCCTCCCACGCCGCCCGAGCCGCCGCAGCCCACGCAGCAGCTGGCGCCGCCGGAAGTCGTGATCCCGAAGCTCGAGGTCGACGTCGCCCCACCGCCCGATCCGGCGCCGGTGACGGCCACCACCGAGGCCGAGCCCTCGCCGCATCCGTTCACGCCGCCCGCGACCGCCTCCGAAGCGCCGCCCGCCGCCAACGCGAACGCGAACGCGAATGCGAACAGTGGCCAGATGCGCACCGCCGTATTCGCCGACGCCAACAGCTGCGCCCTGCCCGATTACCCGGCCAGCGCGGCCCGCAACGGCGACACCGGCACCACCACGCTGGCCCTGCTGGTCGGTACGGACGGCCGCGTGAGCTCGGCGCGCATCCAGCAATCGAGCGGCTCGCGGGTGCTGGACCGCGCCGCCCTCAATGCGCTCAGCCTGTGCAAGTTCAAGCCGGCCACCAATAACGGTGCGCCGGAAGCCGGCTGGGCCCAGATGGCCTATGTCTGGAAGCTGGACTGAGCCCGAAGCATCAAGCGTCCCTTCGCCCGCCCCCTCTCCTCGAAGCCTGGCGGGCTTTTTTTCGCCTGGAGAAGCAATGTCATCCCGTGAATCCGTCCTGCCCGCCGCCGGGGCCCAGGGCCTGGCCGCCGCATGCCTGCTCGGCGCGCTGCTGGCCTGGCTCGCACTGGCTCCGCGTCACCTGCCGGCGCCGCCCACCGCCGTCACGGCGTCCGCGATGCCCGGGTTTTCCGCCATCCGCGCCCAGACCCACGTGCGCGAACTGGCGGCGACGCCGCGTCCGGTCGGCAGCCAGGCCAACCAGCAGGCGCGCGAGTACCTGCTGGCCCGCCTGCGCGCACTCGACCTGGAGCCGGAAGTGCAGACGGAGACGGTGCAGACCTCCTCCTCCGACCTGACCGCCAACGTGCGCGTGACCATGGCCGAGGTCCACAACGTGATCGTCAGGAAGCCGGGCGTGCTGTCCGGCCATGCCGGCAGGCCGGCGGTGCTGGCGGTCGCCCACTACGATTCCGGCAGCGACTCCCTGGGGGCGGCCGACGGCGCCGCCTCCAGCGCCGCGCTGCTGGAAACCCTGCGCGTGCTGCAGGCCGGGCCCGCGCTCGACAACGACCTGCTGGTCGTCTTCACCGACGGCGATGCCGGCCAGGCCCTCGGCACGCGCGGCTTCGTGCAGTCGCATCCCTGGGCGCGCCGCGCCAGGGTCGTGCTGCGCTTCGATAATCCCGGCAACCGCGGCGCCCTGCAGCTGATCGGCGCCGACCGCGCCGACTCTTCGACGCTCGGCGATTGGGCGGCGGTGGCGCCGGATCCCCAGGGCTCCTCCTTCATGGGCGAGCTGTACGCCACGCTGCCGCATCACGAGGGCGCGGCCCTGCTGGCCGGTCCCGATCCCGATCACGGGCCGGCGGTCCTGCACTTCGCCACCACCGCCGGACCGCTGGGCGGGGGCGCCTGGGACATCGCCGAACGCCTCGACCGCGCCAGCCTGCGGCACGAGGGCGACACCATGCTGGCCCTGCTGCGCCACTTCGGCGCCGCCACGCTGCCGGAACCCGGCGCGCGCGGCCAGGTCTTCTTCGCCCTGCCCGGCCTCGGCATCCTGCACTACGGCTATTCCCTGGTGTGGCCGCTGACCTTGCTGGCCTGCCTGCTGTGCATAGCCGCCTGCCGCACCGGCATCCGGCGCCAGAACATCGACGTCACCGACATCGTGCAGGGCGTCTTCGGCATGCTCGCGATGGGGGCGCTGGCCACCTTCGCCGCCTGGCTGTGCCGCGAAGCCCTGCCCGGCCTCGCGGAGCGCTACGATGCCGGCCTGCTGGCCGACGGCGCGGGCCTGGCCGCCACCGTGCGCTGGCAACTGCTGGCCTTCACGCTGGTCCCGCTGACCGTCTTCATCGCGCTGCAGCGCAGGCTGCAGGCGCGGATCGGCGCCGCCGCCGCGCTGCTGGGGGCGATGTGCCTGCTGGCCACGGCGCTGGCCGTCGTCAGCTGGTTCGCGCCGGGCGCCAGCTATGTGCTGGCCTGGCCGCTGCTGGCGTCGCAGGCGGCGTATCTGGTGCTGAACAGCCGCCGCACCCGCGCGTGGACGGCGCCGCAGCGGCTGGCCGCCATGTTAGTGGCCGCGGTGCCGGCCGCGCTGCTGATCCTGCCGGCGGCGCGCGACAGCCTGCTGTTCCTGTCGCCGGCCTGGCTGCTGCTGCCCTGTGCCCTGGTGTGCTGCCTGCCGGCCCTGTGCGGCCCGCTGCTGGCCGGCGTCGGCGCGCGCCTGGTGGTGCGCCCTTTGCTGCTGGGCGTGTGCGCCTGCCTGCTGCTGGCCCACCGCGGCAGCACGCTGCGGCCGGAGCTGCCGCAGCCGAACCGGCTGCTGTATTTCAAGGACACCCCGAGCTGGCAATCCTTCTGGCTGTATCCGCCGGTGCCGCTCGATGCCTGGACCCGCAAGTTCTTCCCCAACAGCCTGCACCCCGACCAGCTGCCCTATCTGTTCCCGCCCGGTTCGCCCTCGGTATGGTATGCGGCGGCCAAGCGCGACGACAGCATCGCCTACCCGGACCTGCTGATCGAAAAGGACGTGCGCGGCGGCCCGGTGCGCCACGTGGAAATCCGGCTGCGCTCGAAGAACCGGGCGCCGGCGCTGATGCTGCGCATCGTCGGCGCCGACAGCCTCAAGACCAGCGTCAACGGCCGCGTGCTCACGGCCAGCCGCTACCGCGGATGGCGGCTCGACCTGCACGGCATGCAGGACCGCGAGCTGCACTTCGCCTTCGACCTGGTCGGCGATCCCTTCTTCCTGGTGTATGTCCAGGAACGCATGCCGGGCCTGCCGGAACGCGACCTGCCGCCGCGTCCCGCCGGCATGCTTCCGCGCCTGCTGCCGCAAACCGCCACCACGGTCTCGTCCGACGTGCTCCTGTTCCGCTAGAATGGCCGGGCTTCTGCTTTGTAAATCCGATCCATTCTCGCACCAGGAATCCATGCACAAGATCGTCCGCCCGACCCTCGCCGCCAGCCTGGCGCTGGCCTTTGCAGCCCACGCGGCCAGCCCCGCGAAACCCGCCGGCGCCAACCATGGCGCCACCGTCCAGGAAGCCCCGCTGCGCGCCCATCTGGCCTTCCTGTCCTCGGACGCCCTGGAAGGCCGCGGCACCGGCCAGCGCGGCGGCGAGCTGGCCGTCACCTACCTGGAGACCCAGGCGATGGCCGTCGGCCTGCTGCCGGCCAACCAGGGCAGCTACCGCCAGAGCGTCAGGATCGCCGGCGTGAAGGCCCACCCGCAGGAAAGTTCGGTGGCCCTGGTCGCGGGCGGCAAGCCGCTGCCGCTGGCCTTCGCGAAGGACTGGGTGTGGGCGCCCGGCGATGCGAAACCGGTGCACGACATGGACGCCGAACTGGTCTTCGTCGGCTACGGCATCAGTGCGCCGGAAGAAGGCGGCTGGGACGACTACAAGGGCCTCGACGTGAAGGGCAAGGTGCTGGTCATGATGGTCAACGACCCGGCGCCGACCGGCGCGGAACCGGACCGCTTCAATGGCAAGGGCCTGACCTACTACGGCCGCTGGACCTATAAATTCGAGGAAGCCGCGCGCCGCGGCGCCGCCGGCGTCCTGCTGATCCACACCGATGCCTCGGCCTCCTACGGCTGGAGCGTGGTGCAGAACAGCTGGACCGCCGAGCGCTTCCAGCTGGCCGACGCCGATCTCGGCACTGGCCTGCAAGGCTGGATGACGGAGGCCAGCGCGCGCGCCCTGTTCGGCGCCGCCGGCCAGGACCTCGACAAGCTGCGTGCCGCCGCCGAAGACAAGTCCTTCAAGCCGGTCGTGCTGAACGCCCGCGTGCAGGGACAGGCCAAGGCCGCGGTGCGTACCCTGGAACAGTTCAACGTGGCCGGCATCGTGCCGGGCACCGATCCGAAGCTGAAGGACGAACTGGTGATCTACAGCGCGCACTGGGACCACCTGGGCAAGCAGGGCGACACTGGCGACACCATCTTCAACGGTGCCGTCGACAACGCCTCGGGCAGCGCCGGCCTGCTGGCGATGGCCCAGGAGGCGGTGCGCCATCCGGCCAAACGCAGCCAGATGTTCCTGTGGGTGGCGGCCGAAGAACAGGGCCTGCTGGGCAGCGCGGCCTATGCGGCGCGCCCGCTCTGGCCCCTGGACAAGACCGCCGCGGCGCTGAACCTGGACAGCCTGAACTTCGTCGCCATGGCCAAGGACATCGGCGTGCAGGGCAGCGAACGCAGCAGCCTGGGGCTGCTTGCGGCCGGCACCGCCAGGGCGATGAACCTGAAGGTGGCGGAGGCGCGTCCGGACCTGGGCGGCGGCTACTTCCGCAGCGACCACTTCAGCTTCGCCAAGGCCGGCGTGCCAGCGTTCTCGGTGGGCGGCGGCCACGACTGGGTGAAGGACAAGGAGGCCAACGACGCCAAGCGCAAGGCCTACGGCCCGCGCTACCACCAGGCCAACGACGAATACGATCCTAACTGGGATCTGTCCGGCATGGTGCAGCAGGCGCAGTACACGCTGAACCTGGGCCGCGCGGTGGCGGACGCGCCCGCGATGCCGACCTGGAAGCCGGGCGACCAGTTCGCGAAAGCCCGCGCCGCCAACTGAGCCTCCCGCAACAATGACATCCCGCGCAGCCCGGAAAGGCTGCGCGGGATTACCGTCCTTGTTTGCAAGCTGTCTGTCGAGAGCGGGGTTACATGCGGGAGATCGCCGGCCGCAGCTGCTCCAGGAGGCCGGCCTCGGACGAGCAGCCGAATTTTTCATAGACCGCCTTCACGCAGTCGCGCAGCACGGCGTCGCTGACTTCCATATTCGCGCGCGCCGATTCGCGCCCACCGCCGACGCCCATCCAGAACGCCACCTCGGCCTGCTGCGGCGACAGCTCCACCGAGCCGATCGCGCGCCAGATCCGCAGCGGCAGCGGCACCACGAACTTCATGAAGATGCCGACCGTGCGGCTGGCGGCGCCGGCATCGCCGCCCGTGTGCAGGGCCGCGGCGCCACCCACGCTCATCCACTGGGCGCGCGCCTCGAGGATGCCGCCGGCCATCGCCAGGGTCGCCAGCGGCAGCAGCCAGGGATAGCGGTCGCCGTGCACCACCGATTCCACCAGGCGCATGCAGAACGGCGGCACGGTGCGGCGGTCGAAGCGCTGGCGCTCCTGCGCGGCCAGCTGGTCCAGCAAGCCGCCGGCCGAGTCGCTCAGATACAGGATCTGGCCGTCGCCGGTGGCCAGCAGCATGGCTTCGTCCTCGACCACGGCGGCGCCGCCCGCGCCCAGTTCCGGCGCATTGCGCAGCGCATGCTCGAAATAGCCGGCGACACGCCGCAGGTCTTCCTCGTCATGGTGGTCGAAGGCAGGCCCCTCGGCGCGCCACAGGACGATCTCGCCGCGCCTGCGCCCGCCGCCCTGCAGCGGCGCCTCCAGCACATGGACGGGCGGCGCGGACGGCGCATCGAAGCCGACATGGTCGCCGTAAAAATAGCCCCGCGGCGGCGGCAGCACCTGGGCGAAGGCGGCATCGTCCCGGCCGGCGTCGGGCGCCGGCTGCGCGGGCAGTTGCGGAAGCAGCGTCAGGTGGGCGGAGGAATTCGGGATGAGCTCGCGCACCAGCCCGAAGGCGTCCGGGACGATCGTCATCAGGTCGAGACCCGCGTGGCACAGGATGCGCAGGCGGGCCCACTGACGGCTGTTCTTTTTGCGGGACATCACCGAATACTGAGCGGTTGGAAATTAATTGTCAATATGCCACGCCCCCGCGAAGGCGGGAATGACGGATCAAGAAGTTGCGGGAGCGACGGCAGGTGCGTGCGCCAGGATCTGCGCCAGCTTGGCGATATCGACCGGCTTGACCAGGTGGTGGTCGAAGCCGGCCTGGCGCGAGAGTTCGCGGTCGCGCTCCTGGCCGTAGCCGGTCAGCGCCACGAACACCGCGCCGGCGTGGCCGGGCCGGCGGCGCAGGCGGCGCGCCAGTTCGTAGCCGGTCATGTCGGGCAGGCCGATGTCGAGGATGAAGACTTCGGTGCCTTCCACTTCGGGCGCGCGCAAGGTGGTCGAGGCGTCCTCGTAGACCTGCACGTTGTGACCGTGGGCGCGCAGCAGCACCGCCAGCGAATGGCCGGCGTCCAGGTTGTCGTCGACGATGGTGACCGAGAGCGGCCGGGTCTCGCCGGCGATGCCACCCGCGCGCGGCGTCTCGCCCGCCTGCGCCTGCGCGAGGGGCAGCGTGACCGTCATCGTGGTGCCGCGCTGGGGACCGTCGCTGCTGGCGGTCACCGCGCCGTTGTGCATGCGTACGATGCTCTTCACCAGCGCCAGTCCGATGCCGAGACCGCCCTGCGAGCGGTCGGGCGCGCGGTCGGCCTGGGTGAACAGGTCGAAGATGTGGGGCAGCAGCTGGGCGTCGATGCCGCTGCCGTTGTCGCGCACGATCACCTCGGCCGAGGCCCCGGTGCCGGTGACGGCCAGCGTGATCCGGCCGCCGGCCGGCGTGTACTTGGCCGAGTTGTTGAGCAGGTTGACCAGCACCTGGATCAGGCGGGTGCGGTCGCCCTCGACCGGCACCTGCTCGGGCGGCAGGTCGACCGTCAGCGCATGGCCGCGCTCCTCGATGTGCGGGCGCGCCTGTTCGACGGCGGCCATCGCCACCTTGTTCAGGTCGAGCACTTCGTTCTCCAGCTTGACCAGGCCGCGGGTCACGCGCGAGACGTCCAGCAGGTCGTCGACCAGCTCCTTCATGTGGCGCACCTGGCGCGAGATGATGTTGCTGGCCTTCAGGCGCAGGCCCTCGTTCGCTTCCGGCAGGCGCAGCAGCTGGGCCGCGTTGGAGATCGGCGCCAGCGGATTGCGCAGTTCGTGCGCCAGCATCGCCAGGAACTCGTCCTTCATCTTGTTGTGGCGCTCGGCCTCGGCGCGCGCGGCGCGCTCGCTGGCCAGCAGGCTTTCACGCTCCAGGGCCGCCTTCTGCGCCATGTCGTAGAGGCGCGCATTGTCGATCGCGATCGCGGCCTGGCCGGCGAAGGTGCCGATCAGCTCCTCGGTGCGCGCGCTGAACATGCCCGGGGTCGAGTGGCCGAAGAACAGCCCGCCGATCACCTCGCCCGAGCGCGAAACCACCGACGCCGCCAGGTAGCTGCGCACCGGCAGGTGGCCGGGCGGCATGCCGTGGTGCGGTCCCATCGAACCGTAGCGCGGATCCTTCGTGATGTCGTCGCTGCGGATCGGCGCACTGCCGTAGAAGGTCGGGCCGAACACCTTGGTGGGACGCGGATGGCCGAAGTCCTGGAAGGCCTCGCGCGGCGCCCCGCTCAGGGTGTAGAGCAGATAGGCGTCGCCGTTGCCGTCGGTGCCGTTATGGAAGAAGGCGCCGAATTCGGCGCCGGTCAGCTGGGTGGCGGCGTCGGTGATCGCCTGCATCAGCGTTTCGAGGTCGAGGGTCGAGGCCAGCTGCCCGGTGGCGTCCTTCATCAGCGCCAGCAGGCGGCTCTCTTCGCGCAGCGCCTGCTCGGTACGGATGCGGCGCAAGGCATCCGCGATCCGGTGGGCGCTGTCGCCGATCAGCTCGACGTCGGCGGTTTCCCAGCTCTGTGCGGTGGGCGCGTGCAGCGCCAGCACGGCTTGCAGGCGCCCCTCCTCCATCAGCGGCACCATCAGGCCGGCGGCGATGCCTTGCGCCAGCCAGGCACCGCCGCCGGAAATGTCCGGCTCGGCGGCGACGTCCGGCACGCACACGATCTCGCCGCGCAGCAGCTGGGCCTCGCGCCCGAACGCGAGCAGCCCGAGCGGCACCGCGCGCCCCGGCTCGCCGTCCGGCGCGCCGTCGCGCCACTGCTCGCGGATCACCGCCGCCTGCGCCGCATGGTCGACCGTCGCGAAGATCGTCACCGTGCCGGCCGCGTGGCCGCTCACCTGGCGGGCGGCGGCCTGCAGCAGCGGACCGGTTTCGGTTTCGCGGCGCAGGATGTCGGCCAGCGCCAGCTGGAAGGCATGGCGGCGCTCGGCCCGCACGCCGCCGGTGGTTTCGACGAAGGCGGCCAGCACGCCGCCGACCCGGCCGGCATCGTCGTAGACCGGGCTGTACGAATAGTGGAACCAGCAGGTTTCGGGATAGCCGAAACGGGTGACCGTCAGGGCCAGCTTGTCGGAGCCGATCGACTCCCCGCGCCAGGCGCGTCCCCAGCGCTCGGCCATCACCGGCCAGATATCGGCCCAGGTGACGCGCGCGTCTTCGCCCAGGGCCGTATCCTGCTTGTTGCCGAGGGAGGGCAGATAGGCGTCGTTGAAGAACTGGATCTGGCTTTCGCCCCAGGCCAGGCACATCGGCAGCCGGCAGTCCAGCAGGGTGCGCACCGCCAGTTTGAGGCTGAAAGGCCAGGAAGCGACCGGACCGACGGGTGTGTCTTCCCAGGGATGGCGCCGCATCCGCAGCTCCATCTCACTTACGTTCGGTGGCGACGTATCGCCGGATGCGGCAGGGTCGAAAGGCCAGGACATAGGTATTCGTCAGCAAATCCGAGCCGGAGGGTCGGCTCGCCGGCTCATCATAGCAGGCATTGTTAAATCAATGCATGCAAGTAATGAACAATTTTTACATTGCCTGGCCGGACACTCACTGGATGACACCGCAGGCGATGCGCGCGCCCCCGCCGCCCAGCGGCTGCGGCTTGTCGGCGTAGTTGTCGCCGCCCGCGTGGATCATCAGCGCCTTGCCCTTCACGTCGGCCAGCCTGGTGAGATGCGGCGCCGTCACCGCCAGGGTGGCGCGGCCGTCTCCCCCCACCACCAGCGGCGGCAGGTCGCCCAGGTGGCCGTTGCCGGTGGGGCCGAGGTGCTGCTTGCTGCCGTGCGGGTCGTAATGTCCGCCGGCGGCGCCCGCCGCCACCTTCTTCCCGTCCTTTTCGTTGACGCCGCAGCTGCCGTTTTCGTGCACGTGATAGCCGTGCGGGCCGGCAGGCAGGTCGGTCAGCGCCGGAGTGAACACCAGGCCGTTCGGCGATTCGGTGATCGTCACCGTGCCGATCATCTTGCCGGTGCCGCCGGCGGTTACCAGCGTCATCGGGGCTTGCAGCTTGTCGCCGGAGGACGCCGGCGTTGGCGCGGTCGCCGGCACGGAGGTCTGTGCGCTGGCGCTGCCGATGGCGGCTGCGGCTGCGGCGAGGATGCAGGCCAGCAGGGCGGTCCTGGTATTCGTGTTCTTCATTACCGTCTCCTTTCAGTGCTTCGGGTGGCAGGGTGAAATGCGGAGATAGTGTATGTCATCGCTACTCCCGGGGGCGGACGGGAGTGACCTTGACCTGATCGGCTAATTTGTAGCCACGGCGATTGTTAGCCTTCGATTTCAAGCAGCCTGTATTTGGCGCCGCTCACGCCCGACTGCGGCCGGTGTGCGGTTGCCAAGTGCAGAGTGCGGGCGCTCATTGTTATAGAAGTGCCGCCATTTCTCAATGATTAGCTTGGCCTCCTGCCGGCTGACAAACCATTCCCGGTTCAGGCATTCATCGCGCAACTTGCCGTTGAAGCTCTCAACGAAGCCGTTCTGCCATGGACTACCTGGCTTGATGTAGGCCGGCCCGATATTCTGGTCGCGCAGCCATTTCATGACGGCCGTGGCGGTGAATTCGGCGCCGTTGTCCGAGCGGATGAAGGCCGGCTTGCCATAGATTCGCATCAGCCTGGACAGCGTCAGGATGACGTCCTGGCTACGCAGCGATTTGCCGACTTCGATGGCCAGACATTCGCGCGTATTCTCGTCTAGGACGCATAGCATCTTGAGCGGCCCACCGTTGGCCAGCTGGTCATGCACGAAGTCATACGTCCACACGCCGTTCGGCGCGGTCGAGCCGGGAATACGGATGTCGCTGCCACATCGGCGTTTCCTGGGCCGGCGCTTCGGCAGATTCAACCCCAGCCTGCTCCACAGCCGCCATACACGGCTCACTTTCGTGTCTGTCATCACGGCGATACGTCGATAGCCAAAACGCGGATAGCGGCTCGACGCCTCGATCAACTGCGCTCCCAGCACCTGATCCTTGCCGGGCTGCTTGAGCTCGTAATTCGTCACGCGCCGACTTACCCCGGCAAACCGGCAGGCAGCGCGTTCGGATAAACCTTTACTCTTCAGGATATCAAGCGCTTGCCGCCTGGCTGCCGGGGTTACCATTTTTTTCCGGCGATCTCCTTCAATCCTTCGATCGCCAGCAGCTGCTCGGCCAGGAGTTTCTTCAGCTTGGCGTTCTCGGCTTCCAGATCCTTCAGTCGGCGCGCTTCCGGCACTGTCATGCCGTTGTACTTGTTCCGCCACCGGAAAAACGTCTGCTCGGTGATGTTGTGCTTCCTGCAGAGATCTCGGATGACTACACCATCGGCCGCGGCCTGGCGCAGGATCCCAATGATCTGCTCTTCGGTAAAACGTTTCTTCATCTAGCCTCCATGTATAAAAATAACATGAAGACTAACTTTCTGATTGGCTACAAGATTCCGATCAGGTCA
>NZ_JBFRFV010000028.1:0-75695 GCF_052115005.1 Massilia sp. 2TAF26 | reverse complement strand
CGCTCCGGCCGGCTGGCCGTGGCCCGCATGCTCGCCGCCGCCCGCCGCGGGCTGGCCGAAGCCCACCCGCACCGCGTCGTCCGCAGCCGCGGGCGGGGTCACCGCCTGCACCACGAGCCCGGCCGGCGCCGCCCTGCGTGCCGCGTCCACCGCCGCATCGAGGGACAGCCGCGCGCCCTGCGGCGCCACCCGCTCCAGTCCGCCGTACAGGCGCGCTTCGATCTGCGGCGTAAAGACGTAGAGCAGTCCGGTCAGGGTCGCCACCAAAGCGAACGGCGACGCGATCAGCGCCGCCCAGAAGTGGATGCGCCAGAACAGGCTGCGGCGCCGCGCCGCCAGGCTGGGCAAGCGGTGGACACTGTCCTCCATGGTCACAGATCCCATTTCAGCTCCGCCACCCAGGTGCGCTGGGGATAAGGGTGGAAGTTCCAGTATTTGTAGTTGTTCAGGTTGTCGATGCCAAGGGCGGCGGACCACTGCCGGTCGATCCTGTAGGTGAGGCGCAGGTCGGTCGTGAAGTACTTGCTGGCGCCCTGGTAGGCGAAGCCGTTCGGGTCGGAGTTGTCCAGGGTCGAGTACTGGCGCCCGCTGTAGCGCGCCGCCAGCGTGGCCGCCAGCCTGTCGTCGACGCGCCAGGTCGCCTGGCCGGCCGCGCGCCATTCCGGAATCCGCGGCTGCCACTTGCCGACGCTGGCCGGGAACTTGTCGTTGCGCTCGATCTTCGAATCGGTCCAGGTCAGGCTGGCGTTCAGGTCGAGGCCGCGTAGGCCGACGTCGCTGGCGGCATAGGCGGCTTCCAGTCCTTTGGTGGCGATGCGGTCGACGTTCTGCACGTTGGTGACGTTGGGCACCACCAGCACATTGGTCTGCGAGTACAGGGCGTCGCGGGTGCGCTCGCCGAAGGCCGTCAGGCGCAGCAGCCCGGTGTCGAGCTTGCGCTCGGCCGTCAGTTCGCCGGTCCAGGATTTTTCCGGCTTCAGGTTCGGGTCGTTGTTGATCAGGGTGCCGGCCGCGTTGATGCCGCCCTGGTACAGCTCCGACACGGTCGGCATGCGCACCGCGCGTCCCAGCGAGGCCTTCAGCAGCCAATCCTCGCTCGCCTGGAAGGCCAGCGCGGCCTTCGGCGAAAAGTAATCCTCGCGCCGGCTGCCGTGGCTGACGGTGGTGGTGGCGTTCGAGGTCCTGCCCTCGCGCGCCTCCCAGCGCTCGTAGCGCAGGCCCAGCACCGTCTTCCAGCGCGGCGCGAACTTCCAGGTGTCCTGGGCATACAGGGCGTCGATGCTGGTTCGGCCGCTGAAGGCCTGGTTGCGCGCGCCGGGGGCGCCGTTCAGCCAGTCGGCGGTGGCGTTCTCGATGCTGCGCAGCTTGTAGCTTTCCTCCTGCCAGCCGAATTCGGCCACGTGCGCCCCCGCGGCGCCTTCCGGCCGCCATACGCCCTTGGCTGCGAAGGTGTGCCAGCCGGTGCCGTGCTGGTCGACGATGCGCCCCGCCCCGCCGCTCGCGGCGGCCGGCAGGGCCACCGTCGGCGCGCGCAGGCTGTCCTTGTCGTAGTCGTAGAGGCTGGCGGCGACTTCCCAGTCGAAGCTGCCGCGGGTGCTGCTCTTCACGGTCAGGCCGTGCATCAGGTGGTGCAGGCTTTCGTTCGACTGGTTGAAGTCGGCCGGTGCCAGGGTGTAGGCGCGGCCGCCGATATTGACCATGCCGCTGTAGACGGGCTGGCCGGCGGAATCACGCAGGTAGGACTCGGGACGGCCCTGGGAATCGTTGTCCCACAGCCCGAACACATAGGTGGCGCGCAGGGTCGGCGACAAATCGTAGGCCAGCTTGGCCTTCACGTGATCCTGCACCGTGTGGTAGCGGGTCGCGGCGCCGAGGATCAGCCAGTCGCGCCCGGTACGGTCCCGGCCTGGCACGGCGCCGCTCACCGGGATCCCCGCCGCGGATTCGGTCGCGGCCGGATAACGGGTCGGGAAGGTCAAGGGCTGGCCGGAGCTGTCGAGGCGGCTGACATCCAGGTACCAGGACCAGCGGCCGGCGCGGTTGCCGAGCGACATATTGCCCTGCCGGCCATGGTAGGTATCGTCGGTGCCGTACAGTTTGAAGGGCTGGATGGAAGCCGACAACCTGGCATGGGCCTCGAAGCGGGACGGCATCCGCGTCACGTAGTCGACCACGGCGCCCACCGAGTTGCCGCCGTAAGCCGCCGAGAACGGGCCGTACAGCACGTCGACCCGTTCGATCTCTTCCGGGCTGACCATGCCCCAGCGCGGCGCGAAGGCGGCGCCGTTGCCGAGGTAGTTGGAGAGCAGGATGCCGTCCGCGTACACGGCCGAGCGGGCGCTGTTGCCGGTGCCCGAGGCGCGCGTGGACAGCACCGCGTGGTTGTAGTCGCCGATGTAGCGCTTGCGTACCAGCAGGCTGGGCAGGTACTTCAGGGCGTCTTCGGCGTCGCTGGCGTTGATGCCGCGCGCGATCTCGTCGCCAGTGATGGTCTCGATCGTGGTCGGGATCTGGGTCGGCAGCGAGGTCGGGTGCTTGCCGGTGATGATGACGGTCCCGAGCTGGCGCTCCTGGCCGGGGCCGTCCTGGGCAAAGGCCGTGGACATGGCGGCGGCCAGGGCCGTCAGGGCCAGCGCCGTGCTTGCATTTTTCATTGTTGTTCCTGTGCTTGATCTGGAGTTGCTTCGGTCGCCCGATGGGGCGCTCGGCACACGTCAAACCACCCGCCCCTGCGCGTGAAGCGGGACCGAGGGCGTGACGGTGCGGGTCTGGGATGGCGGCGCAAGGCCGCCGGGATCAGGCAAGGAAAGGCGGCGCGCGCGGTTGCGCCAGCGACCACGGGAACAGCGGGCGCGAGGCGTGATAGTAGAGCGGCGGATAGACATCCCGGCCGGCAAGCGGGGCGAAGGCGGCATCCATCGGCGGTGGCAGGCCGTGGGCGCTGGCATGGGCTGCGCAATAGCCGCAATGGTTCATGTTCTTGTGCAGCTTGCCCGAGGTGGACTCGTCGGTACCGGCGGGCGCCAGCACGACCGGCATGCTGGTCATGCCCATCGCGGTGCAGACTTCCATCTCCATCACCAGGGGCGCGCGGGTAGCGGGTTCCATCGCATGCGATACCAGCGGGGCGAACACGTTGAACAGGATGGCCAGGCAGGCGATCCAGGCGATCCGCGCGCGTATGCGCCAATGCCGTGTCGGGGTATGCATGCCCGGATTATAGAGCACAGTCGGGCGAGGGTTCAAAACGATTCTGCGAGGTAGCTAAATCTTGCCCGACGACGGCGCGGACGAGATCAGCGTTGCCCCACACGATGTTTTATGTCCTTCGAAGGCCACCGGCATTCCTCTATCCAGCACCATTGGATCGCCTTCCGCAATTACACAAGAAGCATGGCCATTGACCGGACAAACACATGCGTCTCCTTGACGGGCCACCGCTATGCCGTTGACGAACGATGTGCCAGAGGCGGCAATCACCTTGCCGCCGTGGCTGGTTGCGTCACCTAGTCGGATAACACCTTTCATCTTCTGCCTCCCAAGCTTGACCGATTGCCCTCGCAGGATTGTTGGATCATCGGTCGCTTACCCACTGCCAGACCGTGTAGCCGTAAGCGGATTTTAGATCGGCCATCGGTTCGCCAGCTTTGTAGAAGCGTCGCGCTGCGGCGGGATCGGTCGATTGCCAAATGCCGGCTTTAGGGCAGAGTTGCCCGGCTTTTGCCCGTAGTTCTTCATTCGTGTCGACAGTGACGGTACGGCCGGATGGGATCAGGGGGTGCCAGGTAGTGGCGACTGCGACCGTTTCCGGGGAAGGAAACATACAGTCTGCAGTTCTAAGTTCTTCCGTAGTTTTAATTATTCGAAAAGCTGGTTGCATCCGTAATCCCTTGATGGCAAAGGTGAGACTGTGTCTTTCCAACCCTGTTATGGGATACCAAACCCCGGTTTGAGGAACCTCCTCTCCCGTTTCGCATGCGATGGTTCTATCAACGACGTATTCCGACAGAGGGTCAGGAAGTACAGGGAAAAACGGGCCTTTTTGTGAATTTTTGTAGTCGTCATACCAGCGTAGTATATCGTCGCCGGGAAATCCATCATCATCGTTACTTCGCTCAGGACAATCTGGATCCGGGTCGAAAAAGCTGTTGGCCCCGACCATCGCATTGTTAAGTACTGCTTCAATTCTTCCAGCATACTTTAATATTCGGCTAATCCTGATATTGCTAAACTCTTTATACTCAGCCTCGGTCATCCAACCATGCAACGGCTGTTCCAGCATACCGTGGACATCTCCGCTGACATAGCCTGCGGTATTCCATATCGACTTAAAATCACCTAACCTCGCCAGTTCGGCGCCACGTCTGAAATCATGTGCCCATTTTTTGCATACGTCATAGATCTGGCCATTTCTTCCATAATTGGCGGCACTACGCGAAACAGCGAGGGTTCCAAACCACGACATCGTATCGTCGCACTCACGCGCAGCAGCTTCGAAAAATTCGGCCGACGCAAAAAGATTCCATATGCCGGCTTCCAAGTTCAGATTTCGCATGTACTCCTTCTCCATAAGTAAAAGTTTACGCTGATGCAGGGACCGTTAACAAAATGCGTTGTGCTTCCTGCGGCGTGTAATCTGTCGCTCCCCATCCGGTTTCGCTCGGACCTTTGATGCGTGGATCTGTAATGCGTGCTCGTAGCTTCACGGAGGTGGATTCCCCGGCCACGTCAACATATTCAATTCTGCGATCTTCATTACCTGCATGATCCCTCAAGGATTGCCCAGTATTTCGATCCACCCTCGGCATCGCGTTAACCATCTCGTCACGACTGCCGGGAAAGAATACTATCTGCTCGCCCCCTCCCTCAAGGTAATATTCAGTCCCTTCAAGCTTTTGACTAGCGGCAGGGCCTCGCCAAACAGGGAGTGTTTCACCAGCCTTCACTTCGTATTCGACGACCCATCCATTCTGATTCCACTCCGGCTTGACGGCGAATCTACTGCGCCATTCATCACGATTTTTGAGTGCCTTGTACTCTGCTTCCGTCATCCAAAAAATTCCCGCGCCCTCATTTGAGGGATCAACAATACGATAGAGCTTTGCTGGCCCCGCAATAGCACCGGCTCGGATACCGCCGTCTTTCTTTGCGAAGGTTTTAACAAGCCAGTCCTGAAGAGGCGGATGGTTCGGGTGTGCTTTCATCAATGCTTGAATTTCCTTTTCGTCCAATTCCAACCGTGGATATTTCGTTTGTCGTTTAATTTTTTTTACCCACTTCGGCGGCTTCCCATTGATCAACTTCGCCGAGCCCGATTCCGACATCGGTGCGATCCAACCCCGATTAGTCTGGTATGTCTGCACATGCCATGCCTGGTCATCCAGCCGTTTGGCAACGATTTTCAATACGGTCCGCACTGGCTGGATGAGTTCCTGGATTGCGCTGTTCATGGCGCGTCTTTTCGTATCGATCAGCTTGATGAAGTCATCGATACGTTCGCGGATGATGCTCGGCACGATAGGCCGGATCTTTTGCAACAGGCTCTTCAAGTCGTCGCATTTCGCATTCAGCAGACGCCCCAGCATGGCAGGACTGAGCTTGTCCGATGCTTCGCGAATGGTTGTCGACACGAAACGGTATACGTCAGGCAATTTTCCATCGGTTGCCCATTTCACTACCCGATTGTGCTGCAGATACTCGGTAATTTTAGGGAGGGCGGCATCGCACGCCCGATGGGCAGCAGCCAATAACTTCTCGACGTTAACGATATCGTCGGCATGCTGGATGATCGGCCTGAGATATACCCAGACAAGGCGCAGCGTACTTTTGACGACCGTGCCAATTTCCGGGACAAACCCGACAATCGTCGTCACGATAAAGAACAAGGTGACCTTGTTGGAAGGCTCCTTGCTGAATTGCCGGATGTTCGCACATAGATCGCGGAGGTCGCATACGGTATCGACCACCGGGATCAACGAGACCACCATATCGAATCCGATCTGTCCGGCAGAGCGATCTGCATTGAAGTCGCCTTGCAGCGCACCCCAGACCCATTCGCCCAAGCCGATTTCTTCGGGTTTTTCCTGTCCTTGGACTTCATTCAACGCGCCCAGCGTGTCGTTGGTGGTCGCCATTAGTTGCCTCCTCGTTCTTCGCCCATGAGCGGATCGAGCCCGGACAGGAAGTCACTTGTTTCTGGCCGTGCTGCATCCTTGGCGGCAGGTGCGTTGTGATAGACAACTTTGGTAATGGTTTCCGGCAGGTTGCGCTCTTCGGCCATGCCGTTGCCGTCGAGAGTGCCACTTTTCTGCTGGCCGTTTGCGAAATACAAGGTATAGGGCACGCCAGCCATTGGCGCCCCTTGGTAGCCGTCGAGGTCGAGCTTCAGCCAATTGGTGTGATCGGCAGCAGGGAAAAACGGCAGGTCAGCGTCTTGCCGCGCAGGGCCGTCCCATTTGTGCATCCCGGCTTTCACAATGAAATCACCGCCGCAGCCATGCTCGATCTTGCCGTCCACGATCTTGATATACGCGCCGCCGCATAACAGCGTGAGGCTCTTTTTGGCGGCAATCACGACGTCGCCTTGGCTGGCGGTGATTTTGACATCGCGATCGGCAGCAATTCCGATACTGTCCTGCTGGGCCTGGATGTCGACCCTGCCGGTTCTAGCAATGTGTTTTATCCCATCCTGGTGCGCAAACAGCGCAATACCCCTTCCCGCATTGATATTCACACGCTGCCCGGCAAACGCCTGGATACTCTGTTGCGCCAGAATGTTCTGCTGCCGACCGCTGTAACTGACGGAGGATTTTGGCGTGGCGCTGACAAATCCACCATGTGAATACTGGGCGATCAGCGGGGCACCGCCTTTCTCGGCATCGATCAGGCCTTCCGCCAGCTCGCGGTGTGGCGCGAGATCGACCGGCATGGACTGATGCTGTTCCGCGAACTCGCCTAATTCCTTGAGTAGCGCCTGCGAAGCTACGAGGAGGGCTTGCAAAGGCTCGCGTTCAAGTTGCTTCCCTGCCGCACCAAGCATGGCTTGGGTAGTCAACAGCATCAACCGGGCGGCGCGCACCACAACGGACTGATCACTCCGTAATTCGGCCCCTTCGCCGCGCGCCTGGCCATCGCCATCGCTTCGCGGATGTGTCAACCAGCCGAGATTCAACTGGCTGTGTCCATGCTCCGAGGCCAGTTGCGCGCTGATCTGTCCAGGGGTGTCATCCAGCCGGAGCTGGTTGTAACGTATGCCATGCACTTCCTTGCTTTTGATGCCCGCAAGGAAGCGGTTGCCTGGTAACCCACCCGTATGGCTGAAGGCGGGCGGAAGAGCGATGGCGCCATGCACGCGAGCCACGACAATCGGCTTGTCTGGATCACCTCCCAGGAAGTCCACGAGTACTTCATCTCCAACCCGTGGCAAGGTAGTGTTGCCCCAACGGTCGCTCGCCCAATGACTGGCAACACGAACCCAGGCCGAATCCCGATCCGTATCACTGGCACCGGCACCATCCATATGGTCTTTTTCGCGCGTTCCAGGAAAGCGCAGCTTGACACGTCCAAATGCATCGCAATGCACTTCTTCCCCCGGCGGTCCGACCACAATCGCTGACTGTAAATGCACAGGCGGAAGGTCGGTGCGCGGATCGAAACCCGGCACCATCGGTATGCCGCGGCGAACGCAAGTGAAGCGGTTGGTGTATTTGACATCCCGTTCATTGCCAGCTTGCTCAAGCCCGAAATTATCAGCGCTCTGGTACCAGCCATTAGCGGAAAAAAGGCGTTGTGCGCGTTCGTCGATATCCTCGGGCAGGTTATTTTCTRCTGCCACGAATAGCTCCGTCAGGACGAATTTACGTTCATCGTTCGGATGTGTATCGATTTCGGGATGCCCATCGAGCTGGAACCATTCACCGACGCGCAAATCTCGGACACCGCTCTCGCCACAAGAGCACTTGGCCTCGTACTCGTAGCGCTGCATCCGCAATTCTCCCAGTCTTCGGAAGTCGCTGTTGTCATTCCCAAAGTGCGGTGGGTCGATCCTGTAATCGTCAAGACTGAATGCAAACTGGTCGCCGGCTTCGCCTTGCTGCATGGTGGTCGGGGCGTGCGTGGACATCATTCGGCCTTGAAGATAGTCCCAGCTTTGGCGAGTAGCGTTACCGGCTTTCAAGGAGCGAACGGCGCTCCAGTTGAAAATCCCATCACGGGTTTCGGTTCCTGCATCGCGATGAAAGCGCACGGCTCCTGCACTGTTTTGCGCCAGCGCCTCCGGCGTATCGAACAGCACCAATGTATGGACAGGCACAGACGAACTGTGGGGTTGGCCCGACTGGCCAGCCCGAAAGAACCAGGCAATGCCGCGCCGCTTCCATAGCCGACGTACAAAGGCTGCATCCGATTCGTTGTGCTGCATCGCGAACTCACGCGCTGGGTATGTGCCAGAAATGCCAGAAACATCGACTTCAAGAGCATTAGCCAGAATTGGGTTAACGTGGCGCCATTCGCTTACCAACGCCAGGGAAATATCGACTTCGTTTCGACAGCGGAAAACGCGGGTATTGGTTGACTGCTCCATCAAGCTCAACGCATCACGAATGACCAATTGATAGGTTCCCAGTCCGCCGTCGCTCTGACCCGCCGATGCTTGCACCACAACGCCACAAACCGAACGCAGCTCGCCACGATCCGTGACGAATTGCAGTTCGGCCGGCAGTGCGATGAATTCTTTCAGAGGGAGTGCTGCTTGCATGGAAACGCACAGGAGTCGATACTCGATCCCGCCGCAGAGCGTTTCCTGACCGCTGACATGCTTGACGAGTAAAACGTCCTCAAGAACTGAACTTTGGTGTGCCAAACGTACGCGAATCGGACGATGCGCTTGCGTTGGACCGGGATGCAGCCCAGGCAGGTTCAGTGAATTCATGTGCGCTCTCCAGGTTAAAAAGATTCGCACAAGAACTTGCCACGGTAATCAGCTGCGCCACTTGAGGCTGGTCACTACAAACATCTAGTGCTCTCCGGCGAAAAAATTCTCGAGCTAGTCAGCTTTACCCGTGCTTCGATCTGGACCATTGCCCCATGCCATCCATCACAGAACTCAAAAACTCATGTTGCCGATACGCAACAGATTGATTGATTCCCTTGAGCATTAGAAGTTAGCTATCGACTTTCGGTATCCCTACGTATAAAGTCAATTTCGCTGCCTGCTCCGTCCAATATGTAAGTGATGCCGCAACACTCTCCCGGTCGACTCCAGTTGCTCCCGCGTGCACCGCGCCTCTCCCGCCTGCTCGGTCACGCGCTCGAGACCTATATCGCGCTGCCGCTGTTCGCACTGCTGCCGCTGGTGGCGATCTGGATCGCGGCCTTCCACTTCATCGCCGCCGAGCGCGAAGCCGCCGTCACGGAAGCGCGCGAAGCGACCCGCGAACTGGTCGATACCTACGAAGCCCAGATGGCGCACCGCCTGACCGCGATCGACCAGACCCTGAAGGTGCTGAAGTACGCGGCCGAGCAGCACGGTCCGGCGGCGGCCATCGACGAGCTGCGCCGCGAGGGCCTGTTGCCGCCCGCGCTGGTGTTCGTGGTCGGAATCGCCGACCGCGATGGCCGCATCGTCGCCAGCAACCCGGCCATGCGGCCGCGGGACGTCTCGCACGAGACCTTCTTCACGGCCCACCGCGCCAGCGCATCGGCGGCGCCCTTCGTCAGCCAGGCCGTCGGCGACGCCGCCCGGGTCGAGCCGCACCTGCATTTCTCGCGCCGCATCGACGATGCCGCCGGCCGCTTCGCCGGGGTTGCCATCGTGGCGGCCGCCCCGGCCTATTTCACCAGCACCTACGAGCGTTCGCGCGAGGGCGAGCTGGGGCTGGTCGGCCTGATCGGCAGCGACGGCGTGGCGCGCGCGCTGCGCGTCGGCGACAAGGTCTCGTGGGGCCAGCAGGTGGCGCTCGACAACATGGCCAGCGACGCCCTCGACCCCCACCCCACCGCGCCCGACGGCGTGGCGCGCTACGTCAGCGTGCGCCGCCTGCACGGCTTTCCGCTGGCCGCCGTGATCGGCCTGGCCGAGAGCGAGGAGATGACGGACTACGAAGAGCGCCGCGGCAGTTTTCTGGTGGCCGCGGCCGCCGCCAGCGCCCTCCTGATCGCGCTGGTTGGCCTGATCAGCGCCTGGTCCTGGCAGCTGGCCAAGGCGCGCCGGCGCGAACGGCGCGCCCAGGAAACCTATGCGGCGGCCTCGGAGGCCAGCCTGGACGCCTTCTTCGTGCTGCGCAGCGTGCTCGATGCCGACGGCAAGGTGGTCGACTTCCTGGTCGAGGAGACCAACACCCGCGCCGAGCAGGTCACCGGCATCCCCAAGGAACAGCTGCGCGGCCGCCTGATGGGCGAGCTGCTGCCCTTCTACCGCATGAACGGCATGTTCGAGGAACTGGTCTCGGTGGTAGTCGACGGCAAGGCGGTCGAGACCGAGTGGCAGGCCGCCACCTCGCCGGCCGTCGGCCGCTGGCTGCAGCGCCAGATCGTGCCGGTCGAAGGCGGCGCGGTCGCCATGGTGCGCGACATCACCGAGCGCAAGCAGGCCGAGGAGCGAATCCGCCACCTGGCCCACCACGACGAACTGACTGGCCTGCCGAACCGCAGCCTGATCCGCGACCGCCTCGACCAGGCGGTGCTGAACGCCCAGCGCAACGGCAAGCACCTGGCGCTGGCCTTCGTCGACCTGGACGGCTTCAAGCTGGTCAACGACGGTCTCGGCCACAGCGCCGGCGACGAACTGCTGAAGGAGGTGGGCCGCCGCATGCAGGCCTGCCTGCGCCGCAACGACACCCTGGGCCGCCTGGGCGGCGACGAATTCGTGATCCTGCTGCCGGACGTCTCCGACAACGCCCTGGCGCTCACGCCGGTGCTGGAAAAGATCCGCCAGGCCGTCACCGAGCCGGTGCCGATCGGCGACCAGGCGGTCCAGATCAGCTGCAGCATGGGCGTGGTGATCTACCCGCGCGACGGCGACGATCCGAAGACCCTGATGATGAACGCGGACGCCGCGATGTACCGCGCCAAGGACCTGGGCAGCAACAACTTCCAGTTCTATACCCGCGAGATGAACGCGAGCGTTGAAGAAAAACTGATGCTGCTGGAAGGCCTGCGCAAAGCCTTCGATGCGACCCAGGGCGGCGACTCGCCGGCGGTGCCGGCGCCCGCCGGCCGCTTCTTCCTGATGTACCAGCCCAAGGTCGACCTGCGCACCGGCCGCATCTTCGGGGTCGAAGCCCTGATCCGCTGGCGCCACCCCGAGCACGGCATGGTGCCGCCGCCGCGCTTCATCGGCCTGGCCGAGGAATCCGGCCTGATCGTCGCGATCGGCGAATGGGTGCTGCGCACCGCCTGCCGCCAGGCCCAGCTCTGGCGCGCCGCCGGCCT
Source organism: Massilia sp. 2TAF26 (assembly GCF_052115005.1). NCBI lineage: Bacteria > Pseudomonadati > Pseudomonadota > Betaproteobacteria > Burkholderiales > Oxalobacteraceae > Massilia > Massilia sp. 2TAF26. Next base: position 64,265 of record NZ_JBFRFV010000028.1, on the reverse strand, counting down.
CGAGCCGCTGACGGTGTCGGTCAACGTCTCGGCCCGCCAGTTCGAGGAAAAGCACCTGGTCGAGCGCATCGCCACGGCCCTGCGCGATACCGGCCTTCCGCCCTCCGCGCTGGAAGTGGAAGTCACCGAGAGCCTGCTGATGCGCGACATGACCCAGGCCGTCGAGCGCATGCGCGGGCTGAAGGACATGGGTGTCTCGCTGTCGATCGACGACTTCGGCACCGGCTATTCCAGCCTGTCGGCGCTGAAGTCCTTCCCGATCAGCACCCTGAAGATCGATAAAAGCTTCGTGCGCGACCTGGGCCACAGCCTTGATGACCAGGCGATCGCGCTGGCCGTGATCTCGCTCGGCCACCGCCTGCAGCTGCGGGTGATCGCCGAAGGCGTGGAAACCGAGGAGCAGCGCGAATTCCTGGTCGCCAACGAGTGCGACGAGATGCAGGGCTATCTGTTCTCGCCGCCGGTGCCGGCCGAACGCATCACGGAGATGCTGCTGGCCCAGGTACAGACGGAGCGCGCCGCATGAACCCATCGGGATGGTCCCGCGCCCTGTTCGGCGCCGACCCCAAGCTGCGCCGCATGATGACCTACTGGGGCGCGACGGCGGCGCTGTACACGGTCTTCATGGCCATCCTGATCGCGGCCGGCAGCCGCGGCCTGATCGACCACCGCGCCGCGCTCGGCCTGTCCAGCTATACCGCCGGCTGCATCGTCCTGTCCTACCTGCTGGTGCGCTTCAGCGCCGGCATCGGGCTGGCGCCGACCGGCGCCGCCGCTTTGCAGGCCGTGTTCGCCATCACCTGCACCATATGGGCGTATTCGATCTTCGGGCCGCTGCGCGGCGCCATCCTGATGGGGCTGATGGTGGTGGTGGTGTTCTGCACCTTCGCACTGCGCCCGCGCCAGACCCTGGTCCTGACCGCAGCCGCCGTGGGCGCCATGGGCGTCACCATGTGGTGGCACCAGGCCCACGATCCGGACAACTATCCGCCGCTGGTGGAAGCCGTGACCTTCATGATCATGGCGGGCTGCTCGATGTCGGTGACCCTGCTGACGGGCGAGGCCAGCAAGCTGCGCGCCCGCCTGAAGGGCAAGAAGGAAGCGCTGGAGCAGGCACTGGAGACGATCCGGACCCTGGCCACGGTCGACGAGCTGACCGCGCTGTCGAACCGCCGCCACATGAACGAGGTGCTGGCGCAGGAAGAGCGGCGCCACGGCGCAGGCACCGGAACGGCGGACCGCGGGACTTGCATCGCCCTGCTCGACATCGACTTCTTCAAGCAGATCAACGACCGCTACGGCCACGCCACCGGCGACACGGTGCTGCGCAGTTTTGCCGCCGCCGCCCGCGGCGAGCTGCGCGCGGGCGATGTGCTGTCGCGCTGGGGCGGCGAAGAATTCCTGCTGATGCTGCCCGATAGCGGCGAGCCGGAAGCCCGGACCGTGGTCGAGCGCATCCGCGCGCGCGTCGGCGCCCTGGCCGTCGAGGGCGTGGCGGACGGACACCGGATCAGTTTTTCGGCGGGCCTGACCGCGCGCCGCGGCGGCGAAGCGCTGGCCGATACCGTCAACCGCGCCGACAAGGCCCTGTACCAGGCCAAGTCCGCGGGGCGCGACCGCGTCGTCTCGGCTTAGACGAGAGGCTCTGCGCGCGGCGGCGCCGCCGCTTGTAGACGCGCCACCAGGGCGTCCGGATCGGCCTCCAGCATCATCAGGCCCGCATGCGCCGGGCGCACGAAGCCCTGCTCCACCATGTGGCCGACGAAGGCCGACAAGCCGTTCCAGAAACCGTGCGCGTTCAGCAGGCCGATCGGCTTGGCGTGGATGCCCAGCTGGGCCCAGGTGACCATCTCGAACAGTTCTTCCAGCGTGCCCATCCCGCCCGGCATGGCGATGAAGCCGTCCGCCAGGTCCGACATCATCGCCTTCCGCTCGTGCATGTCCTTGACCACGAACTGGCGCGTCAGGCCGGTGTGGCCGACTTCGCGCTCGAGCAGGGCGCGCGGGATCACGCCGGTGGCTTCGCCGCCCAGGCGCAGCACTTCGTCGGCGATCACACCCATCAGGCCGACCTTGCCGCCGCCGTAGACCAGGCCGATGTTGCGGCTCACCAGCACGCGGGCCAGGCCGCGCGCGGCGTCGGCATACAGGGGATCGGCGCCGGGCGAGGCGCCACAGTAGACGGCAATGGCTTTCATGCTTTTCCTTCGGGGGGCAGCTGCTTCAGGTAGTCGTCGGCGAGGCGCTCGAACAGGTCACGGGTCTCACCGCGCAGGTAGGGGCCGAGCATCGACAGCACCTGGTAGCAGCCGCGCGCGAGGGCGTCGGCGATCGCCTGCTGTTCGCTGTACTTGCGCGGGTTGCGCACGTATTCGTAGGACAGCCAGTAGGTTGCCACCACCACCATATTGGTGGCCATCGCGCCGATCTGGCTGTCGCCGGCTTCCAGCGAGCCTTCGCTGCGCAGGTCTTCGCACAGCTGGCGCGCGACCTTGATCTTGTGGGCCAGGATGGCCTTGAAGTGCAGTTCCAGCTTGCGGTTGCGCGACAGCAGGTCGTTGAGGTCGCGGTAGAAGAAACGGTAGCGCCAGATCAGCTCGAACATCATGCGCAGGTAGAGCCAGACGTCTTCCAGGTTCGAGCGGCGTCCGGCCGGCACGGTCAGCATGCGCCCGATCTCGGCCTCGAACTGGGCGAAGATCGAATTGACGATGTCGTCCTTGTTCCGGAAGTGGTAATACAGGTTCCCCGGAGAGATGTTCATCTCTTCGGCGATCACGGTGGTCGTGATGTTCGGCTCGCCGAATTCGTTGAACAGCCTGAGCGACAATTCGAGAATCCGTTCGCGGGTCCGGCGGGGCGCTTTTTGTTGCATGGAAGACGGCATGGTTGAACTCACCCGCAAGGATAACACCGACCGTCGGCCTCGGCCATATCGGCGGGCGGGCCGATCTTCGGCTCAGCTGCCGGCGCTGCGCTCCCGGAAGGCGGCGCGCAGGTCCTCGCGCAGGGCGCCGGCGGCCCAGGGCTTGGCGAGGTGGCGGTCGACCAGGCCGGCGGCGCAGGCGCGCTCGATCGGCTCGCGCTCGGACAGGCCGGACAGGATCAGGCGCACCGTGTGCGGATACAGGCGGCCGACATGGGCCATCAGTTCGGTGCCCTGCATGCCCGGCATGCACTGGTCGGACAGGATCACGTCGACCGGATGGCGGGCCAGCAGGTCGAGCGCCTCCTCGGCCGAGCCGGCGCTGAGGATGCGCCAGGGCTCGCCCTCGAGGCTGTCGACCAGCACCTCGCGCATGAAGCTGTCGTCGTCGACCACCAGCAGGGTCGGCAGCGCCGGCGCTTCAGGTGCTGTCAGCAGGAAGGCCTCGACCTCGGCGACGAAGCTGGCCGGTTCGATCGGCTTGCACACATAGCCGTCGAAGCCGGCCGCCAGCACCCGCTCGCGGTCCTGTTCCGGGCGCAGCGTACTCACGGCCAGCAGCGGGATCGCCGCGCAGCCGGGCTCCCGCTTCAGGACGCGCGCCACCGCATAGCCATCCATCGAAGGCAGGCGCAGGTCGCACACCACCAGGTCGGGCCGGCCGTCCAGCGCCAGCCGCAGGCCTTCCGCGCCGTCGCCGGCCTCGCTCACCGTGTGCCCGGCCGCGTGCAACAGCCATGCCATCAGCTCGCGGGTGGGCGGGTCGTCTTCGACGATGAGGATGCGCGCTGGCATGGTGGACTCCACGGTTCGGCCTTGTATTTACACGTTTTACTCTAGCACCGGGGCGCGCCGGAAGCCAGTGCCGCCAGCTCGTCCATGACCGCGGCCAGCACGCGCGGATTGCTGCCGAGGGCGACGTGGCCGACGCCGCCGAATTCGATGTTGCGCGCGCCTTCCAGGCGGCTCGATTCCTGCGGCGACACGATGTTGTCGTGGTGGGTGTAGAGCGAGGTGACGAGGGCGCGGTCAGCGCCGTCCTCGCTTGCCGCCAGCGCGCGCAGCCAGTCGCTGCCGGGCCGCATCTGAAAGGCATTCTTGCCCAGGCCGAAGCGCGCCAGCGCGGTGCCGTGGTGCGGCGTGCCGAGGGTGATCACGCGCGCCAGCGCCGCGCTGCCGTGGGCGCGCATCCAGGCCCGCGCCACCAGTCCGCCCATGCTGTGAGCGACGATCGCCACCCGGTCGGTGCCGGCGGCCGCGCACAGCTCGCGCACCGCGCGTTCGACCAGCGGCACGTAGTCGTCGATGTCGGCGGCCACCGGTTCCAGGTCCACCGTCGCGTGGCTGATGCGGGCCGCATCCAGCAGCGGCAGCAGGTGGGCCCAGTAGCCGCTGTTGCAGCCGTAACCGTGCAGCAGCAGCACCGGCGGCTGGCGGCTGTCCGGGTAGATGCGGGTGGCCGCGCGCGCGCAGGGCACGAACCAGGACGTCACCAGCATGCTGGCGCGGAATTCCTCGGCCAGCAGGCGCAGGCGGGCCCTGGCGCCGAGGCGGAAGGCCGGCGGCGTGGCGCTGGCGAAGTGGGCCGCCATCACGAAGTTGTTCATGTTGATCAAGAGGCGCACCAGCACCACGCTGCCCGCGCCCAGCAGGGCCGCCCGCCAGGGCGCCATCTCCAGGAAAGCCACGGCGCTCCAGCCGATCAGGAGCGCCGCCGCCAGCTGCACCAGCAGCAGCGCCCACAGCAGGCGGCGCGCGCTCTTCATGCTGCCCTCACGCGGCCGCGGGCTGGATCGCGGCCACCGGCTTGCCCGCTGCCGGCGCCGGTGCGGCGACAGGGCGTGCCGCCGGGCGGCCGGTGAGCGACTGCGCGAGCTGGCTGGCCAGGCGCGCGGTGATGCCGTAGATCGACAGCTGCGGATTGGCGCCGATCGAGGTCGGGAACAGCGAACCGTCGTGCACCGAGAGGTTGGCCAGTCCGTGGTAGCGCCCGTCCTGGCCGGTGACGCCGGCGCGCGGGTCGCCCGCCATCATGCAGCCGCCCATCACGTGGGCCGAGGCCACCTTGGGCAGGTGCGGGCGGTAAGGCAGCGCGGCGATGCCCTCCTTCGCTTCCTTCCACGACGCGTAGCGCGGTGCGGTCTCGTGCGCCACCTGCACGGCGTCGGCGCCGGCCGCGAACTGGATCTCGGCCATCGTCAACAGCGCGCGGCGGGCGCCGTCCCAGACCGGATCGTTCAGCGGATAGTCGAGCACCGGCGCCCCGCCCGCGCCCAGCTGGACGCTGCCGCCGCGCGAGTCCGGGTGGAAGCCGTCGCGCAGCAGGGCCAGCATGCCCTGCAGGTGGGGGAACTGGCGCATCATCTCCGCATGCCGGACGCCGAAGCCGGTCATGGTGGTCGACAACAGCACCGGGTGCAGCGGCGGCGCCTCCAGCTTGTAGCCGAGCGGGCCGTCGATCGCCTGGGTGTGCAGGAAGTGGTCCGAATACACGGTCTGCGGCGCGCCCGCATAGCCTTCGACGCGCTCGGGGAAAATCGCGGCCGAGATCAAGGTCGGGTGCAGGAAGGTGCGCTTGCCCAGCAGTCCGTTCGGATCCGGCGCTTTCGAGCGCAGCATCAGCGCCGGCGAGTTGATCGCGCCGCCCGCCAGCACATAGTGTTTCGCGCGCAGGCGCAGCTTGCGGCCGGTGGGCTGGATGCCGCCGGCGTCCAGCAAGCTGCAGTCGAGCGCCGCGATCCTTTCGCCTTCGATCTGGAAGCGCTCGGCGCGGGCGCGCGTGACCAGCGTGGCGCCATGGTCGAGGCTTGACGGAATGGTCGATACCAGCATCGACTGCTTGGCATTGGTCGGGCAGCCCATGCCGCAATAGCCGAGGTTCCAGCAGCCGTTGACGTTGCGGCGGATGAAGCCGGTCGGGATGCCGAGCCTGTCGGCGCCGCGCCGCAGCAGGTCGTTGTTCTCGTTCGGCGCGGCCTGCCAGTCGCCGATGTGCAGGCGCGCCTCCATCAGCTCGAACCAGGGCTTGAGGTCCTGTTCGCTGTAGGTGTCGAGGCGATGGCGCTGCTGCCAGAACTTGAGGGTGTCGGGCGGGGTGCGGAAGCTCGAGGTCCAGTTGACCGTGGTCGAGCCGCCGACGGTGCGGCCCTGCAGGATGGTGATCGCCTTGTCCTTGGTCTTGCGGGCGGCCGATTCCTGGTACAGCGTGGGGTAGGCGTCGGCTTCGCGCATCTTGAAGTCGCGCGAGGATTTCAGCGCGCCCTCTTCCACGATGATCACGGACAGTCCGCTGAGTGCCAGGATCTCGGCCGTCACGCCGCCGCCGGCGCCGCTGCCGACGATGACGACGTCGGCGTCGAGCGTGCGATCGGTGTCGAGGCGGGCGCCGTCGACGATCTTCCAGCCGCGCGCCAGGCCGGCTTCGTATGGGTCGGGGATGATGGCGGTATTACTCATGCGCGCTCCTCATGCGAGTTCCTTCAGCGGTCCCGGATAGCCGATCGCCGCCCAGTTGGCGTCGTCGCTGTACCAGCTGCCGAGCACCAGGTCGTGCAGGGCCTGGTAGGCGGTGCGGAACAGGGCCAGCCGGTGGGTGCGCCAGTCCTGCAGCCAGGCGCTCACTTCATCGTCCTTCGCCTCCAGCCAGCCGTGCGGGATGCCGGTCAGCAGGCGCCGCGCCGGTCCCAGCGCGAGCAGGCCGAACAGATCCTGCACCTCCTGCTGGGTGGCCAGCGGCAGACCGTGGATGGTCTGGTTCAGCCTTTCCGTCGTTGACGCGATGGCCCTGGCGCGCTGCGCCGGTTCACTGGGCAGCACGCCGGCCAGGACCGCCGGCACGATCGCATGCAGGGCATTGCGCGCCTCGCCGTCGAGCACGAAACGCCGGGGCGCCGGCGGATGCGCATAACGGTAGAGGCCGCCGCCGGCGGCCAGCACGAGCGTCGCCAGGGCGCCCGCCTTGAGGAAGGATCTGCGGCCAGTCTCCATATCGAACCCCTATCTTGCTTTTTTGCCTAGTGTAAGCGAAAGATCCGACAGCAAAACGCCGAAAACTAGAGCGCCGCGTCTAGCCGCCAAAATTCGGGGTCAAAATTCGGGGTCAGAGCACATTTCCGACTTAATTCGGGGTCAGAGCGATTTTCACCTTGCCGGCCCAGGCGAAGCTCGCTTGCATGGACGGCCAGAATGCCAGATTTCGTTTGCGCTGGAGGCCTGGACGGCAAACTTCCTTTGCCTGCCATTCCGGTGAGCCCTTGTTCAGAAAAGTGCTCTGACCCCGAATTTAAACAATAAAGTGCTCTGACCCCGAATTTTAGTCGCGGTGCTTTTGCATCTGGCGGGCGATGCCGCGCAGGATGTTGACTTCTTCGGTTTCGAGCTGGGTGCGGGCGAACAGGCGTTTCAGGCGCGGCATCAGTTTTTTGGGGTTGTCGGCGTTCAGGAAGCCGATGGCGACCAGCGCTTCTTCGAGGTGGGCGTACATGCCTTCGATCTGCGCCATGGTGGCGGCCTCGCCCTGGAAGCCGATGCCGGCCTGGGTGCGGTTCTCCCCTTCCGCGGCCAGGCGGCATTCGTAGGCCAGCACCTGGGCGGCCTGGGACAGGTTCAGCGAGGAATACGCCGGGTTGGCCGGAATGTTGATCAGCACGTTGCAGCCGGCGACGATGTCGTTCGGCAGGCCGACGCGCTCGTTGCCGAGGATCAGGGCCGGGCGCAGGTCGGCCATCGCGGCCACATGGGCAGAGAAATCGCGTGGCGACCACACCGGCGGCGAGAATTCGCGCAGCCGGGCCGACACCGCGGCGGCGAAATTGCAGCCCTCCAGCGCTTCCTGCACGCTGCCGACGATGCGCGCCCCCTCCAGCACGTCGATGGCGCCGCTGGCGAAGGCGACCGCCTCGGCATCAATCAGCGGACTGTCGCAGCGCGGCGACACCAGCACCAGGTCGCTGAAGCCCATGGTCTTCATGGCGCGCGCGACCGAGCCGACATTGCCCGCGCGGCTGGTTTCCACTAGCACAAAGCGTAGGCGTTTAAAGAGAGATATGTCAGTTTCGGTCGGGTTCATTGTAAAATAGCGCCATCGCGCGGTGACGAGCGGTTGAAATGCAGCCTGGGTCGAAGGATCCGGCGGCGATTTTAACGGTTTCGGCACCGCTTTGCTCTTTGTCATTCTCGTTCATGGATCGTTCACGGCGCCTGCTGCGCGGTGGGCGTCAGCATTTTTCAGGAAGCCCTCATGCACCCAATGCTCAACACGGCCATCAAGGCCGCCCGCCGCGCCGCCACGGTCATCAACCGCGCATCGTTCGATCTCGACCGTATCACCATCAGCGAAAAAAGCCATAACAATTTCGTCACCGACATCGACCAGGCCTCGGAACAGGCGATCGTCGAGACCCTGCTGAAGGCCTACCCCGACCACGCGATCCTGGGCGAAGAGACCGGCGCATCGAGCAACCTGAACGACGAGAGCGAATACGTCTGGATCATCGATCCGATCGACGGCACCACCAACTTCCTGCACGGCTACCCGAACTACTGCATCTCGATCGCGCTGCAGCAACGCGGCATGATCACCCAGGCCGTGGTCTACGACCCGGTCCGCAACGATCTGTTCACCGCCACCAAGGGCGCCGGCGCCTACCTGAACGAGAAGCGCATCCGCGTGCGCAACCCGGAACGCATCAACAAGGCCCTGATCGGCTCCGGCCACGGCACCGACCCGCGCGCGCTGGCCGAATACCTGCGCATGTACGAAGTGGTGGCCCAGCGCTGCCACGGCGTACGCTCGAGCGGCTCGGCCGCGCTGGAACTGGCCAACGTGGCCGCCGGCCGCGTCGACGGCTTCTTCGAGAAGGGCCTGAAGATCTGGGACATCGCCGCCGGCTCGCTGCTGGTGACCGAAGCGGGCGGTATCGTCGGCGAATTCAGCGGCGAATCCGAATACCTGAACAAGGGCGACATCATTGCCGCCGGCCCGAAGGTCTTCGCCGGCATGGTCGCGGTCCTGAAACCGTTCGCATAAAAACGTTCTTGCGGCCTTTCGCGTAGAATAGAGGCCGTGTCAGTCCGGGCGCTCGCAAGAGCAGGCCCGGCGCGGCCAGTGCTTCAGCGCCAGTCACGGCGCCGCGCTGCCCGCTTCCACCGGCAATGTCGCCGCGCTAAAATTTCCATAGCGAAACATTTTTAACTATAATGCCGTGTGGCGCCGACCCTCTTTTGCCGGCGCCGCGCCTCTCGGTGTGTGCCGGCTCCAGTACCGGCCTCCTCGTGTCGTGTAATCCGATCGGCTGGACTGGCGTCTTCGATGCGAGGACGACGGGCCGATCCCTACAGAAAAACTATGTCATTCAATACTCTCGGTCTGACCGACGCCCTCGTCCGTGCCGTTACTGAAGCGGGTTACACCGCGCCGACCCCGATCCAGGCACAGGCCATTCCGGCCGTGCTCGGCGGCGGCGACCTGCTCGCCGGCGCCCAGACCGGCACCGGCAAGACCGCCGGATTCACCCTGCCCGTGCTGCACCGCCTGTCGACCGACAAGGCCGGCCTGGCGCTGGCGAATAAAAGCTCGAAGCGCCCGATCCGCGCCCTGGTGCTGGCCCCGACCCGCGAACTCGCGGCCCAGGTCGAAGAAAACATCCGCACCTACGCCAAGTACACCAACCTGAACTCCGCCGTGATCTTCGGCGGCGTCGGCATCCACCCGCAGATCAAGCTGCTGGCCAACGGCGTCGACATCCTGGTCGCCACCCCGGGCCGCCTGCTCGACCACGTCGGCCAGGGCACCATCAAGCTCGACAAGATCGAGATCCTGGTGCTGGACGAAGCCGACCGCATGCTGGACATGGGCTTCATCCACGACATCAAGAAGGTGCTGGCCGTGCTGCCGCCGAAGCGCCAGAACCTGCTGTTCTCGGCCACCTTCTCGGACGAGATCAAGGCACTGGCCGACAAGCTGCTGAACAACCCGGCACTGATCGAAGTGGCGCGCCGCAACTCGACCGTGGAAGTCATCGAGCAGATGATCCACCCGGTGGACCGCGACAAGAAGCACCCGATGCTGGCCCACCTGATCAAGACCAACAACTGGAAACAGGTGCTGGTGTTCACCCGCACCAAGCACGGTGCCAATAAACTGGTCGAGCAGCTCGGCAAGGACGGCATCGGCGCGATGGCGATCCACGGCAACAAGAGCCAGTCGGCGCGCACCAAGGCCCTGGCCGAGTTCAAGGACGGCAGCCTGACCGCCCTGATCGCCACCGACATCGCGGCGCGCGGCATCGACATCGACCAGCTGCCCCACGTGGTCAACTACGACCTGCCGAACGTGCCGGAAGATTACGTGCACCGGATCGGCCGCACCGGCCGCGCCGGCGCCACCGGCGAGGCCGTGTCCCTGGTCTGCGTCGACGAACACCAGATGCTCAAGGACATCGAGAAGCTCATCAAGCAAACCCTGCCGCGCCAGGTGATCCCGGGCTTCGAGCCGGATCCGAACGCCAAGGCGCAGCCGATCCAGTTGCGCAGCGGCGCGCCCGGCCATGGCGGCCGTGGCGGCCGTCCGGGCGGTGGACGTCCTGGCGGCGGTGCTCCGCGCGGCGCAGCGCCGGCGGGCAGGAGCGCCGCGCCGGCCGGTCAGCGCGGCAGCGCACCGGCAGGCGGCGCGCCGCGTAACGGTGGCCAGCCCGGCGCCAACCGCGGCGGCAATGGCGGCGGCGCACGCGGCAACGGTGGCAATGGCGGCGGTGGCGGCCGTGGTCCGCGTCCGGCCAATGCACGCAGCGGCGGTGGCCGCTAAGCCGGACAGACGCCTCAGGGCCTGAGAAACCGGGGCCGCGCAAACTTCCCTGTTGCGCGGCCCCGGTTTTTTTACGCCTCGATGAGATAGTTGAGCACTCAAGTACTTTGCAAGCGTTGCAAAACCCTATATATTTGAGCAGTCAAGTACTTTTCAAATATTGGAGGACCATCATGAGCGACACCCTCACCACCGAATTCTGCCTGCGCATGGGACGCGCCTGGGCCACCCTCTCGCGCCGCCTCGACAGCGCCCTCGGCGGCCACTTCGGCATCAGCTTTGCCGACTACCAGATGCTGCTGCACCTGCAGCGCGCGCCCGGCGGACGCCTGCGCCGCGTCGACCTGGCCGAGAAGCTGGGCCTGACCGCTTCCGGCGTGACCCGCTCGCTGCTGCCGCTTGAAAAGATCGGCCTGGTCGACCGCCAGAGCGATCCGCGCGACGCCCGCGTCGGCTACGCCATCATCACGGCCACCGGCAACGACATGGTAAGCAATGCCACCGCCGTGGTCGACGACATCAGCCGCGCCATGCTGGGCGCGCCGTCGCGGGCCCAGCTGGAAGCGACCTCGGCCTTGCTGGCCCAGCTGGCGGGCGGCGGCCAATAATCCTTCTTCAAGCGGAACGCCATGGACAACAAGGATCAACACCATCGGCGCGGCGCCCTGCTGCGCGACCCCAACTTCGCCTGGCTGATGAGCGGCGGCGTGATTTCCGCCCTCGGCGACCAGTTCACCATGATCGCCCTGCCCTGGCTGGTGCTGCAGCTGACCCACGATCCGCTCGCGCTCGGCATGATGGTGGCCGTGATGGGCGTGCCGCGCGCCGTCCTGATTCTGTTCGGCGGCGCCCTGGTCGACCGCCATTCGCCCAAGCGGGTGCTGATGCTGACCAAGCACGTCAACACAGTGCTGCTGGGCCTGCTTGCGGCCCTGGTGCTGAGCGGCCGCGCGACTTTGCCGCTGGTGACGGCGCTGGCCGTGGTCCTGAGCATCGCCTCGGCCTTCAGTATCCCGGCCGGCACCTCGATGCTGCCGCAGGCGGTGGCGCTGCAGCACCTGCAGGCGGCCAACGGCATGATGATGGCGGTGCGCCAGGTAACGATGCTGGCCGGGCCGCTGCTGGCCGGCCTGCTGTTCCTGCTGGCCGGCGACGGCAGCGCCGGCGTTCGCGGCGGCGGCGCCGCCGGCCTCGGCCTGGCCTTCGGCTTCGACGCCGTCAGCTTCGCGCTGTCGGCCTGGACCCTGGCGAAAGTCAGGCCGCTGGCGGCAAGCGCGCCGCAGCAGGCACGCGAGCCGGTGCTGCGCGCGGTCGGCGCCGGCCTGGCGACCGTATGGCGCGACACCACCCTGCGCACCGCCTTCTTCTACTGGGGCCTGTGCGCCTGCGTGACCGGCGGCGTGATGCAGGTGGCGATGCCGCTGCTGGCCAGCGAGCGCCTGCACGGCGCCTCCGCCCTCGGCCTGCTGATGGGCGCCCACGGCACCGGCGCGCTGGCCGGCATGGCCCTGTCCGGCAGCTTCGGCAGGCGCCGCCTGGGCAGTCTCGGCCTGACCCTGCTACTGGTCGACGGCCTGGCCGGCTTCCTCCTGATGCCGCTGGGGCTGGTCACGGCGAGCTGGCAGGGCATGCTGATCCTCGCGGCGATCGGGGTGCTGGGCGGCTATGTGCAAGTGGCCGTGTTCACCTGGATCCAGCAGCGCGTGGCGCCGAGCATGCTGGGACGCATGATGAGCATCTTCATGTTCGTCTTCATGGGCCTGGCGCCGCTGGCCGCGGCGGTCGCCGGCTGGCTGGCCAGCGCCGTCACCCTGGCGAGCCTGTTCGTCGGCGCCGGCCTGGGCCTGAGCGTGGCGGCCCTGGCGGCCTGGCTGTTCACGCCGATGGCGAAGATGGCCGACGCCGCGCCGCCGGCGTCAATAAGCTAAAATTAATCTTATGCCAAAATTCGCCGCCAACCTCAGCCTGATGTTCAACGAGCTCGGCTTCCTCGAACGCTTCGCCGCGGCGCGCGCGGCGGGCTTCGACGCGGTCGAGTTCCTGTTCCCCTATGCCTTCGAGCCGGAACAGATCCTGGGCCGCCTGCAGCGCTACAAGCTGCAGCTGGTCCTGCACAATTTCCCGCCCGGCGACTGGGCCGCGGGCGAGCGCGGCTTCGCCTGCGATCCGCGCCGGGTCGGCGAATTCCAGGACAGCGTCGAGCAGGCCCTCGACCATGCGACCGAACTCGGCGTGCCGCGCCTGCACTGCATGGCCGGCAAGCTGCCGTCGAACGTGGCGCCGGCGCGCGCCCACGCCACCTTCGTGGCCAACCTGCGCTTCGCCGCCGACGCCTGCGCGCGCCACGGCATCGAGGTCCTGATCGAGCCGATCAACGATCGCGACATGCCCGGCTACTTCCTGACGCACAGCAGCCAGGCCGCCGCCATCATCGAGGAATGCGGCGCCCCCAACCTCTTCCTGCAGTACGACGTCTACCACATGCAGCGCATGGAGGGAGAACTCGCCAATACCTTGCGCGAGCGCCTGCCGCTGATCCGCCACATCCAGATCGCCGACGTGCCGGGCCGCCACGAACCGGGCAGCGGCGAGATCAACTACCCCTTCCTGTTCCGCCTGTTGGACCAGCTCGGCTACGAAGGCTGGGTAGGCTGCGAATACATCCCGCAGGGCGATACCGTGGCGGGCCTGAGCTGGCGTGAGGCTTTCGTCCGCTGACTTGATCCGAGGCAAGGTAGCCAGCAGGCAACTTTGAAAGAATGGGTTTTTCGAGCACGGCCTTTTGCCGGCTAGAAAGGACCCATGGACATCTGTCGCACTCTCACGCGTTACCTGCTTGTCCTTGCCGCCGGCCTCACGCTGGCCGCCTGCGCCGGTCCCGGCGGCCAGCTCAGCCTGGCCGAAGTCCGGCAGTTCGCCGACGCTTCGGCCCGCCTCGGCGGCCATGCCGAGCTATCCAGGCGCTACCGCGACACCTACGAGCGCGAGCAGCCCTACCTGTCGCCGGCCGCCGACCGCATCGCGAAAGAGAACGATGCGCGCCGCAAGGCCGTCTACGAAGACTACATCAGCATCCAGAAGAGCCTGGTGCTGTATATGCAGACCCTGAGCCTGTTGGCCGGCGATGCCCGCTATGACCTCTCGCCCCAGCTCGACGATCTCGGCAACGGCCTGAAGGCGAATGCCGAGTCCGGCCTGCAGCAGCGCCACATCGCCGCCTATACCGGGCTGACCCGCCTGCTGACCCGGGCGATCGCCTCCGGCTACCAGAACCGCAGCGTCGAGACCATGGTGCGCGACGGCGACGCCGACGTGCAGATACTGCTGGACGCGATGATCGCCCTGACCCGCCTGTACGCGAAGACCAACGAGAACGAGAAGAAGACCATCCTCGGCATCTTCGACGTCGAGATCCCGTTCTCGACCAAGAATTCGGACCGCATGCTGGTGACCCTGGCCAAGGTGCACTACATGACCAAGGCCAACGAATACAAGCTGATCGACAAGCGCTATGACGCGGCCATGCAGGGCCTGACCAAGGTGGCGCAAGGCCACCAGAAGATGCGCGAGAACCTGCACAATCTGACGTCGCCGGAGGTGCGCGCGCTGCTGTCCGCCTATGGGCGCGACCTGATCGCCCTGCGCGACGCCCTGTCCGACTCCCCCTGATTCCCGAGCCCGAGGAAACCCATGGCAAACGACAAGCCCACCCCGCCCAAGGCGCCGCCGACCCCGGCCGAGGCCCTGTCCACCGCGAAGCAGGTCGAGGAACTGGCCGACAAGCTGTCCGCCTGCGCCGACAGCATCCACGAGCGGGTGATGCGCGACATCCACCAGAGCCAGGAACAGCACCACGGCGAGGTGCCGGAATCCGAGCAGGCCGTGGCCCGTGCCCTGCTCGACGCCGAGATCGAGCTGCGCCAGCGCGCCAACCGCCTCTACGACGACGCCGCCGCCTGCGTGGTCGGCTCGCTCGGCCAGTCCCAGCAGCACCTGGTCGCCCTCACTCTGGACGCCGCCGACAAGATCCGCAAGATCACCCGCATCGGCGACGGCATCACCCTGGTCGCCCGCCTGCTGGGCCTGGCCGCGGCGGCCAGCACCGGCCAGGTGTTGCCGATCCTGGCCGCGATCTCCCAGCTCAAGACCCAGCTCGACGTCATTGCCATGCACGAGGCGCCGCCGGCCGCGAGCGCCTGACAGAAGCCCCAGGGTTTTTGTTAGGCGTTCGAAGTTTGCGCTACACTGGGTTCTCTCGCAGCATCCATCGGAGGGCCCTTCCCATGAGCGTCAATCCAAGCGTCCAGTCCGGCGGCGCGGACCTGGACCTGCTCGCACGTCTGAAATCGATGCTGGAGCAGCGCCTGCGGGCGCTGGAGAGCGCGGCGCCGCCCCAAGCCGCCGAGGGCGAGCTGCCGGTTTCGGAAGTGGAAAGTTCGCCGCTCGACCGCGCCACCGTGCGCCTGCTGAACGACCTTTCGCGCGAAGCGGCGGGCCACCATGCGGCCGAGATGCAGGTGCTGCGCCACGCGCTGGCCAAGTTCGAAGACGGCAGCTATGGCTTGTGCGAAATGTGCGGCCAGGCTATCGGCGAGTCGCGCCTGCTGGCGAAGCCCGAAGCGCGCCTGTGTATCGCCTGCCAGACGCGCGCCGAGCGCTCCCGCTGACGATCCCGACGATCAGTACATGTGCTGGCCGCCGTTGATGGCAAAATTCGACCCCGTCATGAAGCCGGCATCCTCGGACACCAGATAGGCCACCAGGCCGGCCACCTCGTCCGGCTCGCCCAGGCGGCCCATCGGAATCTGCGGCAGGATCTTGCCGCTCATCACATCCGGCGGCACCGCCTCCACCATGCGGGTACGCAGGTAGCCGGGCGACACCGTGTTGACGGTGATGCCGTGGCGCGCCATCTCCAGCGCCAGCGCCTTGGTGAAACCGTGCATGCCGGCCTTGGCGGCGGCGTAGTTGGTCTGGCCGAAGGCGCCCTGTTGGCCGTTGACCGAGGAGATGTTGACGATGCGGCCCCAGCGCCGCGCCATCATCGGTTCGATGGCCTGCTTGCTCAGGTTGAATACGCTGTCGAGGTTGGCGCGCAGCACGGCCTGCCAATCCTCCAGGCTCATCTTGCGCAGGCTGCGGTCGCGCGTGATGCCGGCATTATTCACCAGCACGTCCAGCCGACCCATCTCGGACAAGAGCTTCTGCATCATCCACTCGCAGTCGCCGTAGTCGGTGACGTCGACCTTGTAGGCCTGGAAGCGGTAGCCGTCGTCGCGCTGGGCCGCCAGCCAGGCTTCCGGCGCGGGGTTGTGCGGCGACCAGGTCGCCGCCACCTGGAATCCCTCGTCGTGCAGGCGGCGGCAGATCGCCGTGCCCAGCCCGCCCATTCCCCCCGTTACCAAGGCTACTTTTGCAGCTGCTTTGTCTTCGTGCATGTCTGTCGTCTCCTCGCCGGTAAGGCCGCGCCGTGAGCGCGGCGGAAACACCGAGTCTAGAAGCGCTGCCGTACTCAGCGTTGACAAATCTCAAACAGCCCTGACCCGGGGAATGTCCGGGAAATGCTCAGCGGATGATGTCGGGGGTGCTGCACGGCTCGAAATCGGCCCAGTCGCCATCCACGATATTACCCCTTGCGCGCTCGATCTGGGTGGCGCCCAGGCCACGCAGCACGTCCACCGCCCGCGCCTCCATGCCCGAATCGTCGAAAGCGACCGCGACCAGCATGCCGGCATGGCGGATCTCGGCCGGCGCCTCGCCGCCCTTTTCACGCTCGCCGGCTTCCTTCATCTTCGAAAAGCTGAACAGCGAGCCGACGTGGGCGCCGACCAGGCCGCCGACCACCGGCCCCAGTGGCCCGGTGAACGGGATCGTGGCCGCGCCCGCCACCGCGCCGATCACCGCGCCAGCGCTGGCGCCCTCCACCACGCCTAACGGCGTTTCCTTGGCGCCCGGCGACTGGATGTGGTCGCCGCCGATCGGGGTCTGGTCGTGCTGGCCCGGCTGGCTCAGGTAGAAGCCGCTGATACGCTCGCCCGCGAAACCGGCGTCGAGCAGGGCGCGGCGCGCCTGCTCGATGTCTTCCAGCAGCTGAAAGTGCCCTGCGATGATCATGGACATTGGTCAACCCTCCTGGATTCGTTATTACTGCAGAGCATGCGCGAGCGGCTGCCGGCGCTCTGTGCGCAAACGCACGCAGCCTGGCGCAGTCAGCGCCACTGGCCGTAGACCATGCCCTGCGGCTCCGCTTCCTGCCATAGCGGCTGCGGGAACCAGTCGCGCGGATCGACGCGGAAATAACGCCTGAATTCGGCGTACAGGTCCGGATGGCGCGCCGCCAGCGCGTGCGGCTGCTCGAAGAAGCTCTCGGTGGCGACCGCGAAGAATTCGGCCGGGCTGCTGGCGCCGTAGGGATCGAGCACGTCGCGGTAGCCCCAGTAAGTATCGCGGCGCAGCAGCTCGAAGTCGCGCGACAGGATCGCCGACCAGCGCTGGTAGCTTTCCGTGCTGCCGAGGATGGGCGCGCCGTTGGTGCTGCCGGATTCGCTGTCGAGCTGGTGCGCGAACTCGTGCAGCACCACGTTCTGCGCGCCTTCCGGCTGGTGGCCGGCGCGCTGCACGTGGTCCCAGGACAGGATCACGCGGCCGTCGCCCCAGGATTCGCCCAGCAGGTCCTGGCGCGTCTCGGTGACCACGCCGCCGGCATCGACCTCCTTGCGCGGCACCAGGAAGGCACCCGGATACACCAGCACCGCGTGCAGGCCAGGGTACACCTCGGTGGTGCGGTTGAGCAGCAGCAGGCAGGCCTGGGCCGCGATCGTCACCCGCATCTCCTCGGTGATCTCGAGCCCGGCGCAGCCGACGAAGGTCTTCTCGTGCAGGAAGCGCTTGACCAGGACCTGCAGCTGCTCGCGCAGCGGCGCCGGCATGCCGCGGTACTGGACCACGTTGCGCTCGATGAATCCCAGCTGGGCGGCGTCGAGGGGACGCGCCAGCGCCCGCCCCAGGCGCCAGCGCGGCAGGCCCCAGGCCAGCAGCAGCCCGGCCGCGATGGCGGCGCAGGCGATGGCGGCGCCGGTCTCCATCACGCGGCCTGGGCGCCCGCCGGCGCGCCGGACTGCCCGAAATGCGCCTCGACCGCATCGGCGCCGCCGATCCGCGTGCCGCCGACGAACACCTGCGGCCAGGTCATCTCGCCCGAGACGGCGCGCAGCACGCTGGTGGTGATCTTCTGGTCCTGGGGGATGTCGGTGAAGGCGATGCCGCGCGCCTTCAGCACCGCCTTGGCGCGTGCGCAGAACGGGCAGCCGGGTTTGGAAAACATGACCACCGGCTCGATCGGCTTCGCTTCCGGATTAATATGGCGCAGCATGGTGTCGGCGTCCGACACTTCGAAGGGATCGCCCTCCTTGTCCGGCTCGATGAAGATCTTGTCGACGATGCCGTCCTTCACCAGCATCGAATAGCGCCAGGAGCGCTTGCCGAAGCCGAGCTCGCGCTTGTCGACCAGCAGTCCCATGCCTTCGCTGAAATCGCCGTTGCCGTCCGGGATCATGGTGATATTGTCCGCTTCCTGGCTGCGCTGCCACTCGTTGACGACGAAGGGATCGTTGACGGTGATGCAGACGATGTCGTCCACGCCATTATCGCGCAACACCGGCGCCAGTTCGTTATAGCGCGGCAGGTGGGCGGAAGAACAGGTCGGCGTATAGGCGCCCGGCAAGGCGAACACGACCACGGTCTTGCCCTTAAACAGCTCGTCGGTCGTGATGTCGCGCCACTGCTCGTCGGGCCGCGCCTTGAACGTGACCTGGGGAACGGGCTTTCCTTCCAGCGATTCGGCACTCGGTAACATGGGATCTCCTGTGGTTGACGGGCGCGGCGACTTGCCGCTTCCCGCCGCATATGGGAGCCCTTATCGACTTTTCAATTGGTAAAAAAAAAGCCACCGCCCGGAGGCGGTGGCGCGCATCGTGCCGTTTCCCCGCATGGCGGCTGTCTGGGCCGCGTACGGGGTCAGGGCAGATTCGGTGCTGGCCGGCTTATTTGGCGACCTGGCTCGGGGCCGGGCCAAACAGGGCGGCGACCAGCGGATCGCGGGAAACCGGGCTGCGGTTCACGCGGATCGCGTAGTGGGTGTCGTCGGCCAGGATGTGGAAATGGCGGCCGGTGCCGGCCATGCTCTGTTCGCGCAGGCCCGGGCGCTCCTTGCGGGGGGCGGCGCCTTCGCGCTTCGGCTGGCAGATCGCGGCCAGGAAGGCCTTGACGCGTTCCGGATCCGGGGAGATGCGGTACACGGCCTTGCCCAGGTAGGTGGCGGTACCCTCGATATAGCGGGCCAGTTCGATCACGCCGGCTTCGCGCAGGTCGCGGATGTATTTGCGGGCGCCCGACGGCGAGAATTTCAGGAACCAGGCGATTTCGTCGGCCAGCATTTCGTGCGTCTGCAGCTCGCCAATCAGCTTCTGCATGTTCTCGATGCGGCGCTGGGTGGCCGAGGTCGACCGCACACGCTCGATCGGCGCCAGCGAGATGGGCGCGCGTTCGGTCGGTTGCGGCGGGACACGTTCGATCAGTGCAGAGTTGCTGGAAGTGTGCACTGCGCCGATGTCGCCTTGCACCGCATTGTGGTGAGTCGCTGCATGCATGTTGGTTTACTCCATTTAATGAGACTGTGTTCTGTGTGGCCCGGACCGGCGTTTTTCTGTATGACCCCCAGACAACTCGCCGGTTCCGCTTAACTGGATACAAGGTTGCCTGCGTCAGACCCGGAGTTCTGTGCGCCAGCCAACATTGCCGAAAATTTCTCAAAGTTATTAAGTGAGCCAGCGTATTGACGCGGCACAAGCGTTTAATTGAGAAAACGGGAAAGAACAGCGGTTTTTATGACAGCCACGGTAGTAAGTGACCGGGTGTCCCAGGCTGTATGTCCGGGGAAGAAGATAAAGATCGTTACACCGCGATCGAACAACTATTACAAAATGAAACAGTTAGTGATAACACTTTCTCTAGTTTTCTTGCGTACGGGGAATTTATCAACGACATAGCCGAAGATGAGCCCATCTTAAGCCACCCTTTGTGGCTGAGCAGGAAAAAAATGGAACTGTCGCGTTGCGAATTTGTCACAAACACAGTTGCCTTGGTGCGGTAGCGCACGGACCCTGGGAAACACAGGCTTGTATTCTTGACCACAACATCACTGTTTAGGCACGCGATGTAAGCACATTTACAACCAATGGGAGTTACCTGTGAATAATATGAAGAAGATCGCTCTGGCTGCCGCCCTGCTCTGCTCGGCTGGTTCGACGCTGGCTCAAGAAGTCATCAATCCGTCGTGGTACATTGCGCCGACCGTCGTCGGCATCAAGCCCGACCACGACTTCGGCGTCGGCGACAAGGACTGGGGCGGCGGGTTGAAGTTCGGTAAACCGGTGCACCCGCTGTGGGACATCCAGATCGGCGCGACCCATGCCCGCTCCGACAACAGCCTCACCAATTACCGCCAGACCCTGGTTGGTGTCGACGCGCTGCTGATGCTTTCGCGCAAACAGATCCGCCCCTTCCTGCTGGTCGGCGTCGGTGGCGAGCGTGACCGCGTAAGCCGTGGCAACTACAACGCCTCCGGCTGGTCGCCGTACTACACCGCCGGCCTGGGCGTCCAGGCCAGCCTGAACGACCGCTGGTCGGTGCAGCTCGACGGCCGCGCCGTGAAGAGCAACCTGCGCCACGACGACGAATTCGGCTTCTCGAAAGCCCTCACCAAGTATGTCGGCTTCAGCCTGATCTACGCCTTCAACCCGCCGCCGGCACCGCCGGCACCGGCCCCGGCTCCGGTCGTGGAAGCCCCGGCACCGGCACCGGCCCCGGTCGTGGAAGCCCCGCCGCCGCCGCCGCCGCCGGCCCGCTTCGAGAAGGTGACCCTGTCGGCGACCGAACTGTTCGCCTTCGACAGCGCCACCCTGTCGATGCCGCAGCCCAAGCTGGACGACATCGCCGCCGCCCTGCAGGCCGATCCGTCGATCACCGACGTCGACATCACCGGCTACACCGACCGCATCGGTTCGCCGAAGTACAACCAGAAGCTGTCGGAGCGCCGCGCCAACGCCGTGCGCGAATACCTGGTCGGCAAGGGCGTCGACGCGAACCGCCTGAAGGCCTACGGCAAGGGCGAGAAGAATCCGGTGGTCACCGACTGCCACCAGAAGAAGCGTTCGGAGCTGATCGCGTGCCTGGCGCCGAACCGTCGCGTGGAAGTCGAGCAGATCACCGTCGAACGCCGCGTGCAGTAAGCAGTAGGGTGAACATGAGCGGGAGCGCACGCGTTCCCGCCGGCCCGGCCACCCGCAGGACCCCGACCCGTGCTGGTCACTCGACGCGCCTTCGGGCGCGTTCTTTTTTTGGAGAAGCGATATGGATGTAAAAAACTGGGCACCGTTTTCGCGCAAGGTCATCCACGTGATGCGCTGCGCCGTCACCGAATGGATGGAGCACCGCGCATCCAGCAAGGGCGCGGCCCTGGCCTTCTATTCGCTGTTTTCGCTCGCGCCCATCCTGGTGCTGGTGATCGCCGTCGCCGGCTTCTTCTACGGCGCCGAAGCGGCCCAGGGCCAGCTGATCGGCGAACTGCGCGGCCTGGTCGGCCCGAAGGGCGCGCAAACCATCGAAGCCATCCTGGCCGGCGCCCAGAACAAGGACAGTGGCCTGTTCGCCACCATCGTCGCCACCGTGCTGCTGGTGATCGGCGCCACCACCGCCTTTGCCGAACTGAAGGACAGCCTGGACGAGATCTGGGGCGTGCCGCCGCCCAAGGACGCCAGCTTTTGGGACACGATCCGCACCCGCCTGCTGTCCTTCGGCCTGATCCTGACCCTGGCCCTGCTGCTGATGACCTCGCTCGTGGTATCGGCGGCGCTGACCGTGGCCGAGAAATTCCTCGGCGGCTACTGGCATAACGCCACCGTCATCTTCGGCTGGGTCGCCTGGGCCTTCAGCTTCCTGGTGATCGCCACCCTGTTCGGCGTGATCTACAAACTGCTGCCGCGCATCAAGCTGTCCTGGCACGACGTCACCAT
This sequence comes from Massilia sp. 2TAF26, assembly GCF_052115005.1. Classification (NCBI taxonomy): domain Bacteria; kingdom Pseudomonadati; phylum Pseudomonadota; class Betaproteobacteria; order Burkholderiales; family Oxalobacteraceae; genus Massilia; species Massilia sp. 2TAF26. Next base: position 42,463 of record NZ_JBFRFV010000028.1, on the reverse strand, counting down.
CGGCGCGCTCGGCACCGCGGTCCTGTTCACCTTGGGGAAATACGCGATCGGCCTGTATATCGGCAACAGCGGCACCACCAACAGCTTCGGCGCGGCCGGCTCCCTGATCGCCCTGCTCCTGTGGGTGTACTACTCGGCGCAGATCTTCTTCCTGGGCGCCGAATTCGCCCGCCAGTACGCGATCCAGATGGGCAGCCTGAGCAAGAAGGAAGGCAAGGAAGTGTCCCCGCTGGGCGACCTGCCGGATGGCCGGCCGGAACGCCGCATCCGCGAACGCCGCACCGCGGGCTCGCGTGATCGACGCACGGGCGGGGCGCCGGATCGGCGGTTGGGAGTGGCTGTCGGCCACAGTGCCTGAACACGTCAGCGTCATTCCGGACATTGCCCGAAATGACTCCCCGCACAGGCGGGGATCCATGCTGAACAACCGGATTCAGGTCATCCGATATCCCTGCCGCGTTTCGGAGAGTACCGGCTTCGGCCGCTCGGCGTGGAGGGAATGACGGGGAGATGCGGGAACGGCGGGTGAAATCACTCCCCCAACAACTCCGCCACCACCTCCATCCCTTCCACCCGCTCGGCCACAACCTTCACCACCACCACCACCGGCACGCCGAGCAGCAAGCCCCACATGCCCCACAGCCAGCCCCAGAACAGCAGGCTGACGAACACGGCGGCCGGGTTCATCTTTGCGATCTTGCCGGTCATCCAGGTGGTCACCACCATGCCCACCAGGGTCGCGATCGCCAGCGAGGCGCCGGCCACCAGGATCACCATGCGCAGCGATTCGAACTGCAGGAAGGCGACCAGGCCGGTGGCCGAGGTAATCAGCAGCGGCCCGAAGTAAGGCATGATGTGGGCGACGCCGGCGAAGATGGCCCAGGCGCCGGCGTTCTCCAGGCCGATCATGCGCAGTACGCCCCACATCAGCAGGGCCAGCAGGGTGTTGGTGACGAGCAGCATGAACATATAGTTCTGGATCGAGGTGTTGATGTCCTCGAGGATGTGCACGGTCACCTTCTTGCGCGTCAGCGAAGGCCCGGTCAGCTTGACCAGCTTGCGCTTGAAGGTGTCGCCCGCCAGCAGCAGGAAGAACACCAGGAAGACCACCATGGTGGCCTGGGAGATGAAGCTGGCCAGGCCCACCGACCCGGCCAGCAGCCAGTCCATCACGCGGAAATTGCTGGCCCCCGGCACGCCGGCCGGCGCCGGATGCTTTTGCTGCTGGGCGCGGCGCGCGTCCGCACCGGCGGCGTGGGCGGCCGCCTGCTCGATCTCCGCGGCGGCGGCCTGCACCTGCTGGATGGTCGAGGGCTGGCCGTCGGAATTCTGGGTGATCAGTCTGGTGACCTTGTGGGTCAGCGCCGGCAGGCCGTCGATGATATTGAAGAACTCGCCCTGCAGGCGCTGGGCGGTGAGCGCCATGCCGGCCAGGATCGCGGCCGTGACCAGGGTGGCGCCGATCGCGCGCTTGACGTGCCAGCGCTCCAGCCAGCGCACCACCGGGCTGAGGGTGTAGGCGAGGAAGATGCCGAGCAGGAGCGGCACGAGGAAATTCTTGGCCCATTGCAGGGCGAAAATGAAGGCGACGGTGGCCAGGATGCCGAGCGACATCCCGCGTGCGTTGACGTGGACCGGCAGGCGCAGGGCGCCGTGCTGGGCCCCCAGCTCTTCGCCGGTAGGGGCGCCTTCGGCGCTCAGCAGGCCGGCTTCGCGCGCCGCCTCTTCCGGCGAGCGCGGCTCCTCGGTGGCTGACGCCGGGGTTGGGTGGTCCGATTGCTCGGCCGAAGTCTTGGCGGTGGGAGCGAGCTGCATGTCGATACCTGAAAAAAGAAAGGCCAACCCTGGGGCTGGCCGATATGTTGCTGTCCAGCCGACGCGCCCGGGCGGACCCCCTGGTGAGACAAACAGGGATCCCCCGCGCGGCCGGAACACACCATCCGGCGTCAGCTCATTCTACGCGCCGGCTTACTTCACGCGAATGTCGTTCTTGACCGAGGACACGCCTTTCACGCCGCGCGCGATGTCGGCGGCGCGCTGGGCGTCGGCCGGATTGGCCACGAAGCCCGACAGCTGGACGGTGCCCTGATAGGTCTCGACGTTGATCTCGGTTGCCTTGACGTTCGGGTCGGCGGCGAAGGCGGCCTTCACCTTGGTGGTGATGCCGGCATCGTCCAGGTACTGGCCGGTGCTTTCGTGGGTGGCGGTCTGGGCGCAGCCGACGACGGCGAAAGCGACGGTGGCGGTGAAGACGGCGGTGGCGATACGTTTGGTCATGGTCATGATGAGCTCCTTGTTGTCAATGCATCACACGGGTGATACGGGATGGCCTTGAGGCCGGTTATAAATCGGGTTGCGGTTCGCGTTTACATCATTTACCGAACTGGGCTTTGGCGTCCGACATGCACTGGTCGCGGGCGGCGCCGGCAAAGGCGTCGCAGCGTTCCTTGGCGACTTTCCATGCGGCTTCCAGCTTGTCGTCACGGGCCTCGTTGCGCGCTTCGATGGTCTTCTGGTCGGCCTTGGCGTCGGCGCGCGCGGCCACCAGCGTGGCCTTGGCCTGGGCCTGGCAGACGTCCCTGTCGTTGCCGGCCAGGCCGGCGCAGCGCGTCTTGTCGCGGTCGTAGTTGGCATCCGCGATCTTCAGGCGGGCGCGGGTGTAAGCCTTCAGCGTGTCTTCGTATTTCGCACGCGCCTCTTCCTCGGCCCGCACGCGCACCGCCTTGGCTTCTGCCACGCACAGATCCTTCGGATTGCCGGTCACGGCATCGCACTGGGCGCGCGCGTTCTTGTAATTGGCGGCCGCCTGTTCACGCGCCTGCTGGTAGGCGAGCTTGGACTCCGGGGTTGCCGCCCGCACGTGCGCTGCCCACAGCATGGCGGCGCCGAGCAATAAAATCATATGGGGTGTCCTCATTGTTTTTCTCCTTTTTCAACACTCAGGTGATGTTTTACTCTGCCGTAACGAAGAGTTCTGTTCGGTGCCGAACACAGTCAAAAGGTGTTGTAAGGACATGGATCAGATGCAAGGAGATAGGGTGCGTCATCGCACAGACCTCAGGCATGCCGCTGCTTAATCTGGGCTTACATCTTTGCCAGGAGAACAAGTCATGAAAGCTATCCGAACTATCGCCGCCCTGGTCGCGGCCGGTGCAGTCCTTGGCGGTTGCGCCAGCAGCAGCCCTGACCCCTATTACGGCAATAATGGCTACCGCGGTGCCGACACCGGCTACCGCAACGACGGCTATCGCAATGACGGCTACCGCGACAGCGCCTCGGCCGGCTACGGCACCATCGAATCGATCCAGGTGACGAATGCGGAAGCCCGCACCAGCGGCGCCGGCGCCATCGTCGGCGGCCTGGTCGGCGCACTGGCCGGCAACCAGGTGGGCAGCGGCGGCGGACGCACCGCGGCCACCGTGGCCGGCGGCGTGGCCGGCGCGGCGATCGGCAACAACGTCGAGCGCAACCGCAATGCCGGCGACGGCCAGCAGGCCTATGCGGTGAATATCCGCATGGACAACGGCGAATACCGCACCATCGTGCAGGACAATGTCTACGACCTGCGCGTGGGCAACCGCGTGCGCATCGTCGACGGCCGCGTGTATCGTTATTAAACGTAGTAAGCGTGCCGGCGCGTGTGCGCCGGCTTTCGTTCGTCCAGAGAATGGAGGACCTATGAGACAGCCACAAGCGTTCGCGCTGGCCGCCGCACTTGCCGCCCTGTGCGCGGGCGGCGCCCAGGCGCAGACCCAGGGCCAGCCCTTCAACGACAGCACGGTCGACAAGAGCGTCGCCGTCAAGCAGGCCAGCGAGATCCGGAAAGGCGACCCGGCGCGCTGGCACAGCGAAGACACGAGCCGCCAGGCGCGCCTGCGCATCCTGCAGAAGGAGATCGGCGCGGCCTACGAGGAAGCGAAGAATGCCTGCCGCGAGAGCGCGGCGTCGGGGCGCAGCGCCTGCCTGAAGGAAGCGCGCGCCGGCTACGAGCGGGATATGAAGAATGCCCCGGCGCAGCTCGACAATGCGCCGAAAGGATCGGTCGAGACCACGGTCCAGACCGTCCAGGGCCCGGCGCCGGCACCGGCACCGACGCCGGCTCCCATGCCGAACTCGCATTGAGAAGGCGCCGAGAAGGCGCTGAGCAGGTCTGCAAAAAGACGGCGTCCAATCCGAGGATTGCGACGCCGCTCAAGCCCCACCATATCCTGTCACACGGACCGGCCCTTCATATTCGAAGGCCGGCCGCGATTCGCCTTCAGTATGCCATGTGTTGCGCGCGTTTGCGCTGTATATACCAAGCGGCAACACCCACCAGGGCTGCGATGCCCAGCGCCGGTTTACCGAGACGCCGCCTACGAATGAAGCCTAGCACGGTTAAGGCGTAAGGCGCCAGCACCGATACACTTGTGCCGGAAGGTTTCAGCAGCATGTCGGCGCGCGCGCGCAGGGCCCAGGTCGCGTGATCGATGACCGAGTGGAACATCACCTCGGGCCGCGCCGCATGCCTGATCTGGGCGCGCGAATGGGCCACGCCCGCGCGAAAGAACTCGGCGTCGCGCAGCAATGCGCGCTTCTTTTCCTCGTGACTGCGATGGTCGTTTTTCTGCATGTTTTTCCCCTTTTGGCTGGCATGCTTACATCAGCATGTCGCGATCGTTGCGCAGTTCCTTCATCGTCTCCGGGAACGCAAGCTTGCCTTGCTTCAGCATGGACAGGCCCCTGGCCACAAGGATGCCGGTGATGACGAGGAAGACGACGAACATGACCAGCAGGATCTTCCAGCCCATTTCGTCCCATGCCAGCGCGACGATGGTCGCCGTTCCGTAGGCGAGGGCGAACCAGGTGGCGAGCACGGCCATCGCGAAGATGGCGACGAGTTCGATCAGGTGGTTGCGCACCTCGGTCAGTTCGAGGGCGGCAAGCTCCACACGCGACACCACCAGGCCGAACAGGTTTTTCGCCAGGCCCGTGATCCCACCCATGAGGCCGGGGCTCTGCACGACGGTTTCGTTATTTTCCATGGCTGCCCCCGGCTCGGATTATTTGCGGCCCAGCAGGACACCGATCAGCAGGCCGACACCGGCCGCCGCGGCAACGGTGCGCCACGGATTGTCCTTCACGTAGACATCGGCATTCTTCGCCAGTTCCTTGCCCTTGACCATGGCTTGATCCTTGTACTCGCTGCCCTTGCCCAGCGCCGCATCCAGCATGCGCATGCCACGTGCGCGCAGCTCGTCGGCCTTGGTGCCGGTCAGGGAAGCGGCCGCGGTCAGCAGCGACTGGGCATCCTTGACCAGGGTTTTCATGTCGGTGCCGGCATCGTCCAGCTTGTCGTCGATGTCGGCGGCGTTGGCTTTGGCGCGTACGGAATTGGCGTTGGCGCGGATGGAATCGAGCATGTTGTACTCCTTGTTCTTGGTGGGTTATGGAAAGCGTTCGTGTCAGGCCAGCAGGTCGCGCATGTCGTCGGCGTGTTCCTCTTCGGTGGCGAGGATCTCGACCAGCATGTTCCTGGTGGTCGGGTCCTTGTCGCCGATCGCCTGGATCATCTGGCGGTAGGACTCGATCGCCACGCGCTCGGCGATCAGGTCGGCGCGGATCATCGCCTGCACGTCTTCGGAGTCGTCGTACTCGGCGTGGCTGCGCTGGGTCAGCGTGGCCGGATTGAAATTCGGCGAGCCGTTCAGCTGGACGATGCGCTCGGCGATGCGGTCGGCATGGTCCTGTTCCTGCTGGGCATGCTCGAGGAACTCGGCCTTGATGTGGCCGGTGTTCGGACCGCTGACCGTGTAATAGTGGCGCTTGTAGCGCAGCACGCACAGCAGCTCGGTGGCCAGGGCGGCATTCAGCATCGCGATCACCGCCTCGCGGTCGGCGGCGTAGCCTTCGGTGACGGCGCCGTCCTCGAGGTTGGCGGCCGCACGGCGGATCTCCGCGATGTCGAAGCCGTGGGCCAGCTTGGAATTCGTCTCGTTCATGGTCAATCTACCCCTTTATCAATAAAGCTCAAGCAAAAATCAACGCACCGCCGCTCGCGGCGGAATCGGCGCGTTCTCGTTCGACAGCACGATCTCGACGCGGCGGTTCAGCTGGCGGTTGGAGGCGCTGTCGTTGGACGCCACCGGATAGGCTTCGCCGTAGCCGCGCGTCGCGACGCGCTGGCGCTCCACGCCGAGGCTGGTCAGGGCCTGGGCCACGGATTGCGCACGGCGCTCCGACAGGTCCTGGTTGTGGGCGTGGCTGCCGGTGCTGTCGGTAAATCCTTCGACCAGCACAGTGCGGTCGGGGTTCTGCATCATGACCTCGGCCAGTTTACGCACGGTCGCCATGCCGTTCGCGTTCAGTTCGGCGCGGTCGGTGGCGAACAGCACGTCGCCGATCGTGACCACCATGCCGCGCTCGGTCTTCTGCGCATGCAGCTCGACCAGAATGGCTTCCAGGCGCGCGGCGCGCTCGGCCAGCTGGGCGTTCTGCTGCTGGGCCGCGGCGGCCTGGGCCTGGGCATCCTGGGCCTGCTGCTGGGCGGCGGCGGCCTGGGCATTGGCGGCGGCGGCTTCGCGCTTGGCACGTTCGGCCTCGGCGGTACGGGCTTCCAGCTGCACGCGGTCGCGCTCGCGGCCGGCGTTGGCGATGTCGGCTTCCGCGCTCTTGGCCTTCGCCACTTCCTGGGCGGTGGCGATGCGCTGCTTGGCCACATAGGCCAGGCGGTCGATGGTGTCCAGGCTCTCGCGCTTGGCGGCGGCCTGGTTGGCGCGGTCGAGGGCTTCGCTGGCCTGGCGGAATTCCAGCGGGGCATTGGCCGACACCTGCGGATTGTTGCTGGCCGCGACGTAGTCGGCGCGCGCCTCGTCAAGGGTCGGGGTGGTGGTCGGCACGGTGCTGCAGCCGGCCAGCAGCACGGCGCCGGCGAAGATCGCCGATGTCAGAAAATGCGATTTCATCGTATGTCCTTTCTTCTTATGTGCGCCTGGCGGGCGCGGTTGTCATGAAGCTCGGCTTACTGCTGCTGGTCCGAATTGGCGCGGTCGACTTCCTGGCGCAGCACGCGCAGGTCTTCGTTGAGCTGGTTCGAGGCCGCGGTCGCCTTGGCCGAACTGGCCTTGGCCTGGGCCAGCTTGGCATCGGCCTGGGCCTGCACGGCAAGTTCGCGCGCCAGCTTGTAGTCCTTGGCGGCCAGCGCCTGGTTGGCGCGCATCATCTTGGCGCGCGCCGCGCTGATTTCCTCGGGCGCCAGTTCGGGCGCGCCGGCGCTCACTGCGTTATCGACGGCGTTGTGCGACACCGCGACGGCAGCCGTGGCCGGGGTCTTTTCCGGGCTGGCGCAAGCGGCCAGGCCCAGGACCGCGGCGACCGCGCCTGCCCGCAGCAGCACATTCATCGATTTCATGTCCATCGTGGTTCTCCCTTGAAGAAAGATTGTGTTGGTAACGTTATAAGCCTCATGCGTAAAGTGTTCGGTTCGCTGCCGCACATTGGGCGGTGTCGGGGCAAGACCCATGCCAGTAGGGTGCGGCATCGCACATAGATCGGCGAACCTTTACGTTAATCTGATCTCAACACATCCCCCCCGAAGGATTGCCCATGACAACCCGACAGCATGAGGAGAACAAGCCGGCGGACCAGGACAGCCACGGCAAGGCAGCCGGCAAGCACCACGGCGGGCGCGCCATGTCGCGCACGATGAAGACCGTGCTGTGGATCCTCGGCATCCTCATCGCGATCCCGGTGATCGCCATCATCATCCTCCTGACCTTCGACTGGAACCGCGCCAAGCCCTGGCTGAACGCCAAGGTCAGCAACGCCATCGACCGCCCCTTCGCCATCGTCGGCGACCTGTCGGTGCACTGGGAACGGCCGTCGGAAAGCATCGTTCCGGGCCAACGCACCTGGCGCGACCACATTCCCTGGCCCCACCTGTACGCGAACGACGTGCACGTCGGCAATCCTGAAAACATGCCGAAGGGCGACACCGCCAGCGTACGCCAGTTTTCGTTCTCGCTGAATCCATTTGCCCTGCTCAGCCACACGATCAATATTCCGGTGCTGCGCTTCGACGGCCCGCAGGTCGAGCTGCTGCGTACCGATGCCACGCACTACAACTGGGCCTATAAACACGAGGAAAAGAAATCGACGTGGAAGCTGGACCTCGAGCGCCTGGTGCTGTCGAAGGGCGTGGTCCACATCAAGGACGCGGTCACCGATGCCGACATCACGGCCGACGTCGACACCATCGCCAACGACCCCACCTACGGGATCGGCTTCAAGGTCCACGGCAGCTACAACAAGGCCCCGGTCACGGGCGGCGGCAAGCTAGGGGGCGTGCTGACCCTGAGGGACCAGGACGTGCCCTTCCCGGTCCAAGCCGACGTGCATTCCGGCCCCTACGCGCTGGCGGTCGAAGGCACGGTCACGCGGCCGGCCAAGCTGGCCGGGCTCGACCTGCGCCTGAAGCTGGCCGGTCCCAGCATGGCGCGGCTGTACGCCTTCACCGGCGTGGTACTGCCGGAAACCCCGCCGTTCTCGACCGAGGGCCACCTGATCGGCTCGCTGGGCGGGGCCTCGGACCGCAAGGGTGGGCGCTGGAGCTACGAGAAATTCAAGGGCCGGGTCGGCGAGTCCGACATCGCCGGCAGCCTCACTTTCCAGAGCCAGAAGCCGCGCAACAAGTTGAGCGGTACCGTGCACTCGAACCAGCTGCGCTTTGCCGACCTCGGCCCGCTGATCGGCGCCGACTCGAATGCCAGCAAGCGCAAGCGCGGCGTGGCGCCGGTGCAGCCGGCAAACAAGGCCTTGCCGGTCGAGAAATTCCATACCGAAAAGTGGAAGGTGCTGGACGCCGACGTGCACTTCTCGGCCGACCGCATCGTGAAGACCGCGCAACTGCCGCTCAGCAAACTGAAGACCCACCTGACCCTCGACAACGGCGTGTTGCGCCTGAAGCCGCTGGACTTCGGCATGGCCGGCGGCAGCGTCACCTCGACCGTCACGCTGGACGGCAGCGGCGGCGGCGGCGGCGGCGGCGGCGGCGGCGGCAAGGATGCGATCAAGGCCACGCTCGAGGCCACCGCGCGCGAGATCGAGGTCAAGCAGCTGTTCCCGCAGATCCAGAAGATCCAGCAGGCCACCGCCGGCGACGTGTATGCCCAGGCCAAGCTGACCGCCACCGGCGATTCGGTGGGCGAGATGCTGGCGAAGTCGAACGGCGAAGTGAAGGGCCTGGTCAGCCAAGGCGTGGTCAGCAAGCTGCTGCTCGAGGAAGCCGGCCTGAACGTTGCCAACGTCATCATCACCAAGCTGTTCGGCGACAAGCAGGTGAAGCTGAACTGCCTGGCCTCCGACCTCGACGTCACCAACGGCGTGGCCAAGACCAATACCTTCGTGCTCGACACCGAGGATGCGATCGTCGACATCAATGGCACGGTCAACCTGAGCAGCGAGCAGATGGACCTGCGCGTCAAGCCGGAGACCAAGGCGCTGCGCATCTTCACCCTGCGCACGCCCTTCTACGTGCGCGGCACCTTCAAGCATCCGGACCTGCAGCTCGACAAGAAGGTGCTGGCGCTGAAAGGCGGCGCCGCGGCCGCGCTGGCCATCGTGGCCGCGCCAGCCGCCGCCCTGCTCCCGCTGATCAACACCGGTCCGGGCAAGGACAGCCCCTGCGCCGCACTGCTGGCCGAGGCCGGCGCCAAGCCGCAGGCGCCGCCGCCGGGCAAGCAGAAACGTTGAGCACGGTAGTGTGAGATGTCGTACAGACCATGGATGTGTGCGGAAGTAATCTGTCATCACTGCATCACGCAACAAGACCAGGAAGGAAGATGAAGCAATTCGGATGTACCGCGACGCTGCTGGCCGCCTTGGTGCTGGGCCCGGTGACCGTCTCGGGATGCGCCTCGACCGGGGAACATGCCGGCCAGGCCATCGACGACGCCACCATCACGACCGGAGTCAAGGCAGCCATCAACGGGGATCCGAACCTGAAGGTTTCCGAGCTCGAAGTGGAAACCGGACAGGGAGTCGTCCAGCTGAGAGGATTCGTCAGCTCGGCGGACGATGTGGCGGCAGCAGCAGCGGCTGCCCGCACAGTAAAGGGCGTGAAGTCGGTCAGAAATGACCTGCGCTTGAGATAAAAAACCCACCGTAAGGAGATCATCATGAAAACCATCAAACAACTCGTCGTGACCGCTTCGCTGGCAACCGTCGCACTGGGCCTGACCGGCTGCGCCGGCATGTCCAACCAGGACCGTAACACCGCCGTCGGCGCCGGCGTCGGCGCCGTGGCAGGCTCGGTCCTGACCGGCGGCAGCGCCGTCGGCACCGTGGGCGGCGCAGCCGTCGGCGGCGTGATCGGCAACCAGACCAGCAAGACCCACTAAGCCGATCCGCGGTCCGGTTCACGCAAAGGCAAACGCCCCGTTTCGACGGGGCGTTTGCCTTTTGGAAGCCGACCTCGCAAAGAAAGACAAAAACGGTTTATACGGTTTATACGAACAGCGGCGCGGGTATGCCGGCGCCGGCTTCGCGCACGATCTCGTAGCAGGTGCAGGCCGCCTGGGCCAGCCCTTCCGGGTCGAGGATCTCGATATTGCCGCGGCTGTAGTTGATCAGTCCCTGCTGCTGCAGGGCGCTGGCGGCCTTGGTGACGCCGACTCGGCGCACGCCCAGCGCGTGGGCGAGGAATTCGTGGGTCAGGTGGAAGCGGTCGGACTGCAGGCGGTCGCGGGTGACCAGCAGCGAGCGCGCCAGGCGCGCCTCCAGCACGTGGTAGCGGCTGCAGACGGCAATCTGGATGGCCTGGGCCAGCAGGGTGTCCGTGTAGCGGTACAGCACGCGCTGCAGGATCGGGCTGCGCGCGAAGGCTGCGCGGAACAGGCTGGCGTCGATGCGGCTGGCGCTGCCGGCGCGCTGAACCACGGCGCGCACCTGGGTGGTGTCGTGGCCGAGGGCGACGGTGGCGCCCAGCATGCCTTCGCGGCCGACCAGGCCGACCTCCAGGGTCATGCGCACTTCGGCCACCGCCATCATCGAGATCAGGCAGTCGTGCGGAAAGTAGATGTGGCGGATGGCGTCGCCGGGCTCGCACAGCACGGCCCCGACCTCCACCTGGACCTGGTCGAGCGCCGGGAGCATGCGGGCCAGGTCTTCCGGAGGAAGCGCGGCCAGCAACTGGTTGGCGTTATGCTCGGCGACCATGGGTGCAGCAGGAGAATTCATCGGACCCTCGCGGTTGGACGCCAGGGCAATTCTGCGGCTGACGTCGCGGTATCATTTGCTAACAACTTTTGGTCAGCGTACCGGCGCGGCCGGGGGAAGTATGTACGGTGACGCACGGAACCTGGTGTTGTTGACAGGGACAATGGTCAAACCGGACTGAAGAAAAAAAGGACCAGCCATGAACACACACCAGACACCCCCGACACGCGTCGGACAGCACCCTCTCCTGATCCTGGCGGCGCTCGCCGTGATCCTGTTCTGCGCGGTCGGCACCGCGGCCATCATGGGCTGGCTGCCGTCGTCGAAAGGCGGCACGGCGCGCGGGATGGTGCCCGCCAGGAGCGAATTGAGCGACGCCGACCGCGCCGCCCTCAACGCCAGCCTGCAGCAACCCGGCCAGCCGGGCTACGCGGCGCCGGGCACGCTGCCGCCGGCCTACCCGGCCCAGGCCGCGGTCGGCAGCTATGTGCCGGCAACGCCCAGCACCACCGCCCCGCTGCCGGCCGCCCCGGCCAGCTCGATCGCACCGACCACCGCCAGCGCCTACCCGCCGGGCTATGCGGCGCCGGCCACCGGCGCCTACGGCACCAGCGCCGCGGGCAGCACCGCCGCCGGCTACGACGAACCGGCGCCGGTGCGCGAGAGCTATCCGAAAGCCAGGACCCCGGCCCGCGTGGCCCAGGCGGAATCCGCGGGCAACTGGTGCGGCAACTGCGGCAACGTCGAATCGATCCGCCAGATCATGACCCGCGCCCAGGGCAGCGGCGTGGGCGCGGCCGGCGGCGCCATCCTCGGCGGCCTGCTGGGCAACCAGGTCGGCAGCGGCCATGGACGCCAGCTGGCGACGGTGGCCGGCGCGGTCGGCGGCGCCGTGATGGGCAACCAGGTCGAAGGCAATATGAAGGCCAGTCACAGCTACGAGATCCGGGTCCGCCTGGACGACGGCACCCTGCGCACCTTCCACCAGCAGAACCTGCCCCAATGGCGTACCGGCGACCGCGTCCGCATCGTCAAGGGGGCGCTGCGCGCCGCATAGTCGAACCGGATAACGCACCAGAACAGTGCCCGGCCATGCAGGCCGGGTCATGGAAAACGGGGCTGCGGCCCCGTTTTTGTTTTCTTTTTCGCAATGTGCGCTAGCGCACGGAACTCGGCCGTACGGCGGTCAAGAATCGATTCACGCCGGCAGGACGGCGGAGAACATTCACACGAAAGGGAGTCCAATGAACAGCATCGCATGGATCGGGATCATCCTCTGGGGTCTGCTTCTCACCTGTTTCGGCCTCGTCAGCGCCGGTCCGGCGCCCCAGCCCGGCAGCGCCGACATCGCCGCCCACGACGTGTTCTTCGTGATCACCGGCGGCATGCTGACTTGCCTGATCGGTTTCATCGGCCTGATGGGCTTCATGGGCTGGGTTCCGGGATTGCGAAAAGAACAAAAAAGCGCAGCTTAATGTACGTCAGCGAACGGAGTATATGGATGGATCCCGGGATACTGAACTCACGGCAAAGACATCGCCGGTTCATTCGAAGAGGACACTATCATGCTCTACACTATCGCTGTCATTCTCATTATTCTGTGGCTGCTTGGTCTGGTCACTTCCTACACCGTCGGCGGCTTCATCCACATCCTGCTGGTCGTTGCCGTCATCATGATCCTGGTGCGCCTGATCAGTGGACGCGGAATATAAGACCCGTCACGCAACATTCTGCAAGACCGCCCGGTCCGTTTCGCGGTCGTGCCCTGTTGACGGGCGCGACCTCGAAACGGATATTTCTTTGTAAGGAGAACACCATGCACACTGCTTTCATCCGGTCGACATTGTGCGCGACCGTATTTGCCGTCGCCGCCAGCGGCTGCGCGGACATGAACGCCACCCAGCGCGGCACCGCCACCGGCGCCGGCGTCGGCGCGGGCCTCGGTGCCATCCTCGGCGCCAGCACGGGCGGGGGCGGCAGCGGCCGCGCCACCCGTGGCGCAGTGCTGGGCGGCCTGGCCGGCGCGGTGGCCGGCAACGTCTGGTCCAAGCACATGGAGCAGCAGCGCCAGGCGATGGAACAGGCGACCCGCGGCACCGGCGTGCAGGTCTCGCAGACCGCCGACAACCGGCTCAAGCTCGAGATCCCGAGCGACATCTCGTTCGACACCAACCGCGCCGACATCAAGCCGAATTTCCGGCCCATCCTCGAGCGCTTCGCCACCACCCTGAACGAGAATCCGGGCACCTACGTGACCATCATCGGCCACACCGACAATACCGGCGGCGACCAGATCAACCAGCCGCTCTCGCTCGACCGCGCCGCCCATACGCGCGACTACCTCACCGCGCGCGGCATCGATCCGAACCGCATCACGGTCGAGGGCCGCGCCGCCCGCGAGCCGGTCGCTTCCAACGACGATCCGGCCGGCCGCGCGCGCAACCGCCGCGTCGAGATCTTCGTGAACGAGCCGAACCGCGCCGGCTGAACCCTGCCGGGCGCCGTGCCGCCAGGGCGGCGCCCGATGTACCCCAAACGCATAAGTTCACATTTTGCGGCGCAGCGCAAGATCCATTCCCCCTCGTCGTTCCGCCTCCGCACACAAGCAAACAACCAGGCTGCGGCAGGCCTCTCCGGGCAGCTTGACATATATGCATAAGTTTTTCTTATGCATATACGGAAATATTTACATCTGTGCATGGCGTCATTACCCGTCTTTATACCTGTTGCAAGATGCACACAAAATACGTCCTCCGATTTGACTTTTTCACATGAGAAATGTTCTTATCGTCCCCCTTGGCTGGTCTTTACCCGCCGAGGTCGATAAGAGAAGCCCCTGGCTTCGAGATTAAGTATTGGAGAGATTTTGACTAAGCAAATCGCAGTTAAGCACAGCGTCCTCGCTGTCGCCCTCACCCTGGCAGCGCCAGGCTTCGTGTTCGCGCAAGCCGAACAGTCGTCCGTGCAGAAGGTGTACGTGACCGGTTCGAACATCAAGCGTGCCGACAAGGAAGACTCCTCGCCGATCACCGTGATGACCGCCAAGGAAATCACCGCAACCGGTGCCAACACCGTCGCCGAACTGCTGCACAACATCCCGGCCTTCGGTTCGGGTACCTCGAACGACATCACCGACGGCGGCTTCTCGAAAGGCGTCTCGACCGCCTCGCTGCGCGGCCTGGGCTCGTCCTCGACCCTGATCCTGCTGAACGGCCGCCGCATCGCCGCCTCGGCCTATGCAGACCCGAACAACGGCAAATCGACCGTCTACGACCTGAACAACATTCCGGTGTCGGCCATCGCCCGCGTCGAAGTGTTCAAGGATGGCGCCTCGGCCGTGTACGGCTCGGACGCGATCGCCGGCGTGATCAACTTCATCACCAAGGACGACTACCAGGGTGCGCAGATCTCGGCCTCGACCTCGGCCAACGATAACGGCCAGTTCAACCGCAACAACATCAACGGCGTGGTCGGCTTCGGCGACCTGGAGAAGGACCGCTACAATGCCTTCATCAGCTTCGACGTCGCCAAGCGCGGCCACACCGGCATCAAGGATGTCAACGACATCGAAAAGGACGAGCTGTCCAAGATCAATAGCCGCCTGAACGGCTATGGCAGCTACGCCTCGGGCAACCCGTTCATCTTCCGTGAACTGACCGCCGGCGCCGGCAACTTCTCGACCAGCGCCGCCAACGGCAAATACGTCGTCAACAGCACCGCTGGCTGCCAGGGCAACGTCATTACCGGCGGCCCGCAGTACAACATCGCTTCGAGCTCGATGCTGTACGGCCGCCAGTTCTGCAACTACGACATCTACGACAATTACGAAGCCCAGTCCAAGGGTACCGACGTCAACCTGCTGTCGAAGGTCACCTTCAAGATCAGCGACAACGTCACCTCGTTCACTGAAATCGGCTTCTCGCGCGTCCAGCGTGAGTACGTCGGCCTGCCGAAGACCATCTCGTCGACCGCACCGACCACCGTGTTCCGCGTCAACGGCCTGCCGACCAGCTACCAGCTGCTGCTGCCGTCCGGCCACCCGGACAATCCGTTCACCGGCTACCGCGCAGCGGCCGTGTTCCGTTTCGTCGGCACCGACGCCAGCGGCGAGAACGTCAACAAGGCTTACCGCTTCCTGACCGGCCTGAAGGGCACCGCCGGCGCCTTCGACTGGGAAACCGGCCTGCTGTACAACCGCACCGAGCGTGACGACCTGGGCCATGGCTACCTGTACCGTCCGGTCATCGACCGCATCGTGACCGAGAACCGCACCATTGCCGCGACCATCGCCGACCCGAACGCAGTGCGCGACGTCGACAACCTGGGCTTCTCGCAAGTCACCCAGCTCGACGCCAAAGCCTCGACCACCCTCGGCAAGCTGGCCGGCGGCGACATCGGCTTCGCCTTCGGCGGCGAAATCCGCCAGGAAAAGATCGGCCTGAACTCGGATCCGGAACTGGCTGCGGGTAACATCATCGGCCTGGCGAACTCCGTCATGGACGGCCGCCGCGTCGTCAAGTCGGGCTTCGTCGAACTGCGCACCCCGTTCACCAAGACCTTCGAGATGGACTTCGCCGGCCGCGTCGACAAGTACCCGAACGCCAGGAGCTTCGTGCCGAAGGTCGGCGCCAAGTGGGAAGCGACCGACCAGGTCACCTTCCGCGGCTCGTTCGCCAAGGGCTTCCGCGCGCCGGCGCTGTCGCAGGTGTCGCCGGGCGGCGTGCAGTCGTTCAACAACGGCTTCGTCGATCCGGTCCGTTGCCCGGACGGCGTGAACCCGCTGCCGGGTGCAGACAAGCTGGATTGCTCGCGCAGCATCTCGGCAATGTCGACCCCGAACCCCAACCTGAAGAACGAAACCTCGAAGAGCTACTCCTTCGGTTCGATCATCAACGCCACCAAGAACCTCGACATCCTGATCGACTACTACCGTATTCGTAAGGAAAACGAGACTGCCCTGCTGTCGGCAACCTTCGTGGCCGAGCACCCGGACCTGTACCCGGGCCTGGCGATCCGCGACAACAACAACCTGGTCGACGCTTCGGGTCACGTCATCCCGAACTCGGGCCAGCTGCTGGCGATCAACCGCACCTTCGTGAACCAGGGTTCGACCGACACCTCGGGTATCGACGTCGAAGTGGCGCACCGCCTGAACCTGGGTGAGATGGGCCGTATTTCGACCCGCCTGAACTACACCTACGCGCTGACCTACAAGCGTTCGGAGCGTCCGGGCGAAGTCTCGACCAACGTCGTCGGCACCAACGGCGGCCTGTCCGACTGGGCGACCTCGGTGGGCGACATCCCGCGTCACCGCTTCAACATCGCGTCGACCTGGACCAGCGGCGACCACAGCGCAACCCTGTCGGCCGACTACGTGTCGTCGGTGTCGCTGATGCGCCGTACCGACAACACCACGACCTACCCGGTCCCGTTCTGCTACTACGGCACCAACACCGTGCCGGTGCCGAAGGGCGTGTCGACCGGCGGCCTGCCGAACTACCTGTACTCGAACCCGGACTGCAACGTCGACGAGTGGCTGACCTTCGGCGCCGCCTACTCGTACACCGGCTTCAAGAACTGGACCCTGTCGGCCAACATCAAGAACCTGTTCGATACCAAGGCTCCGTACGATCCGCGTTACCCGAACGAAGGCTTCAACACCCAGCTGCACAATGGCATGGGCCGTTACTTCCGCCTGACCGCTTCGTACAAGTTCAAGTAATCTGCTGAACGCCTGAACGTCTAGTACGATCGAAAGCCGCCCCGCGCAAGCCGGGCGGCTTTTTTCATGGCCGCGGTGTATGCTCGGCCGGCATATCACCAGGAGACGCCATGGCAGAACCACGCATCCGCATCGCCGGCGAGGAGATCCTCTCCGACGATTTCTATCCGCTCAAGAAGGTCACCTACGAACAGCTGCGCCGCGACGGCGGCTGGCAGGAGCAGCAGCGCGAAGTCTACGACGCCGCCAGCGGCGCCGCCGTGCTGCTGTACAACCGCGAACGCCGCACCGTGGTGCTGACGCGCCAGTTCCGGCTCGGCGCCCGCCTCAGTGCGCCCATCGGCGGCCACGACGGCTTCTTGCTGGAGGCCGCCGCCGGGGTGCTGGACGACGATGCGCCGCCCGAAGAGCGCGCCAGGATCGAGGCCCGCGAAGAAACCGGCTACGAGATCGAGCGCCTTGACGCCGTGATGCAGCTGTTTCCGAGTCCCGGCTCGCTGACCGAGAAGATCCACCTGTTCGTCGCCGAGTACGATCCGGCGCGCCGCAGCGGCGATGGCGGCGGCAAGGCCGAGGAAGGCGAAGACATCGAGGTGATCGAGATGGACTTCGACGATGCGCTGGCGCTGATCGACACCGGGGGCATCGTCGACGCCAAGACCGTGCTGCTCCTGCTGCACCTGGAGCGCCGCGTGCTCGGCCGGCACGAAGCCTCCTGATCCGTTTCCCCCCATTGGTGGTGCTGCCGGGAAACCGGCGCGCCCGCCACAATGCATTCCAGTTACAGGAGAACATCCCCTATGAAGACCCTTGCCCTGATCCTTTCGGCTTGCGCGGCCGCACTGGCGCTGCCGGCCGGCGCCCAGAACCTCAATATGAAACCCGGGCTCTGGGAGCTGAGCAACAAGGTCAGCTCCTCCGACGGCCAGATGCAGTCGGCCATGGCCGAGATGCAGAAGCAGCTCGCCAATATGTCGCCGGAACAGCGCAAGGCCATGCAGCAAATGATGGAACGCAACGGCGTGCAGATGAACGTCGGCGCCGGCGGCGCCCTCACCTCGCGCATGTGCATGACCAAGGAAATGATCCAGCGGAAGGAATTTCCAGTTCAGGAAGGCGACTGCAAGCAGAAACTGACGCCGGTCTCCGGCAACAGGATGAAGGTCGCCTTCAGCTGCAGCAAGCCGCCGGCCAGCGGCGAAGGCGAAATGAGCTTCGACAGCGACACCAGCTACCGCGCGCAGATGCACGTCAAAGGCAACGACGGCGGCAGGCAACAGACAGTGGACATGGACGTCGCCGGCAAATGGCTGGGCGCCGACTGCGGCAATCTCCGACCAATCAGCATCCCGCAAGCGCAATAGCAGCAACGACCCCCACGGGATTTGGCCAGGACTGGTTCGCCAGCCTGGCCTTTTTTACTCCCCAAATTCGGGGTCAAATTCGGGGTCAGAGCACATTATTCCGCTAATTCGGGGTCAGAGCATTTTTTTGGGCAATATCTCAGCCGCAAAAAATGATGCCCCGATGTTCGACTGGCCCGGCTGGCGCCCTGCCCCGCCCGATGTCTTAGCCGCATGGCCATTGATCGAAAAAGTGCTCTGACCCCGAATTGAAGGCGAAATGTGCTCTGACCCCGAATTACGAATTATTGCTCTGACCCCGATTATTGGCTCAGGTGGTTTCGGTGAAGGCGAGGTAGAGGTCGCGCGCCTGTTTGGCTACCGGGCCGGCCGGGAGGTCGCGGGTTTCGTAGCGGATGCAGGGGGTGACTTTGCCGTAGTTGCCGGTGCTGAAGATTTCGCGGGCGGTGTCGAGTTCTTCCGGCTTGACCGTGCGTTCCTCGACCGTCACGCCGGCGTCCTTCAGCAGTGCGATCACGCGGGCGCGGGTGATGCCGGCCAGGAAGGTGCCGTTCAGGGCCGGGGTGACGACGGCGCCGTCGGCGGTGACCAGGAACAGGTTGGAGGATGCGAACTCGGCCACGTCGCCGGCGGCGTCCAGCATGATGGCGTTGTCGAAGCCGCGGGTCCTAGCTTCGCGCAGGGCGCGGGCGGTGTTGGCGTACAGGGCCGAGGCCTTGGCGTCGGTCGGCGCCATGGTCGGCTGCGGGCGCTGCAGTTCCGACAGGCAGGCCGAAAAACCGGTAAACGGCGGCAGCGGCGCGTCGAACAGGGTCAGCGCGAAGCCGGCCTTTTCCGGCACCGGGATCAGGAAGCCTTCGGAAGCGAACACCAGCGGACGAATGTAGAGCTCGGCATCGGCCGGGAATTTGGCCACGCCTTCGCGCACCAGCGCTTCCATCTGGTCCACCGACAGCGGGCAGCGCAGGCCCAGCTTCTCGGCCGAGTCGATCACGCGCTGCAGGTGAGGACGCAGGTCCGGCAGGCGGCCATGCAGGGCGCGCGCGCCGTCGAACACGGAGGAACCCAGCCAGACGCTATGGTCCATGGCGCCGAACAGCGGCGTATTTCCTTCGGCCCATTCGCCGTTGTAATAAGTCAGGTACATTGGATTTCCCTAGTAAAAAGCGATGACGTAACGCATCAAGTTTAACCCAGGCGCCGGCATCCGGTACGCCAGAGCCCGCGGCCGCTCAGTTCGTTGGCGTACACAGCTTTCACATATCCACGAGTACACTACGCGTTCCGGGCAGTCCTTTCGCCCAGCACTACAAGTACTTCATGCTCGACATCCTAGAACGTATCGACCCGGACAGCGATCGCATCGACCTGCTGATCGACCTGGTCGACAAACTGCGTCCACGCCGCGCGTCCGATTACGACTACGCGCGCGCCCAGGTGCGCACGCTGTGCCAGCTCCTCAAAGGCCATCCCGGCCAGGCCTGGGCGCTGCGCCGCTACCTCGCCACCCTGCTGGAAACCCGCCGCCACACGAGCCTGTATTCGGATGTCGGTATTCTCTCGAACGACGGCTTCTTTACCGAACTGAAGCGCCGCATCGCCTACCGCATCCTGCCGCCCGCCCTCGACGACCACTACCTGTCCGATACCCTCGAACGCCTGCTGTGCCGCGAGGACGATTACCTGTGGATCCGCGCGATCCCGAACGCCGACTGGCTCGAGCTCTTCGACACCATCGCCAACGCCCCTCCGCCCGCGGACGCTGTCCCGGACCGCGCCCGCCAGGTGACGGTGCTCGGCCTGCTCGACGCGATCCGCACCCTCTCCTGCCGCGTCTGCGCGCTGGGACTGGAGCCGCGCCTGATCCACGCCCACATGGAGATCGAGGAAGTCGATTCGCCCTTCCTGATGCAGAACATCGAGGCCAACAACTACCTCGACCAGTACGGCCGCCTGCTGGCCGGCGAGATCGAGCAGATGGAAGACGCGCGCCACCTGCTCGTGATGCTCGACCAGTGCGAAGAAGTGGTGTTGAAGGTCCGGCGCCGCGCGCTGGGGGCCGGCACCAGCGTCTCGCTGACCTATCTGCTGGTGGCGGTCACCCAGAGCATCGACCGCCTGCGCAAGCTCCTGTTCCTGGTCGACGTCAGCGGCGAGCTGCCGGGCGCGCCGACCATCGACCTGCATGCGCTGGCCAACGAGGCCACGCCGCCGTCCGAGCCGCCGACCTCGCTGCGCCGCGCGGCCGCGCTGTCCCTGGCCCAGGAACTGGCGGAAGCCCACAACACCAAATACCAGGTGCGCGGCCTGGTGCGCGACAACGTCGACCTGCTGGCGCGTAACGTGACGGAGAACGCCAGCCGCACCGGCGAGCATTATGTCGCCGAGGACCGTGGCGCCATGCGCCAGATGTTCAACCAGGCCGCCGGCGCCGGTTTCATCATCAGCGTGATGGCGATCATCAAGATCCTGATGTCCTATCTGCACCAGGCGCCGCTGATCGAGGCCGCGCTGTACTGCATGAACTATTCGTTCGGCTTCATGCTCATCCACGTGCTGCACTTCACGGTCGCCACCAAGCAGCCCGCGATGACGGCCGCGCGCATCGCCGCCGCCCTCCACGAAAGCGACCAGAAGGGCAAAGGTTACCGCCAGGCCGACGTCGACAGCATGGCGGCCCTGGTCAACAAGGTGTTCCGCACCCAGGTGGTGGCCGTGCTCGGCAACCTGGCGACGGTGATCCCGATCTCCTTCCTGCTCGCGCTCGGCTACCAATACCTGAGCGGCCACCACCTGGTGAACGTGTTCAAGGCGCGCCACCTGATCGAGGACAGCCATCCCTGGCATTCCCTGGCCCTGCTGCATGCGGCCATCGCCGGGGTCTGGCTGTTCGTCTCGGGGCTGGTATCCGGCTACTACGACAACAAGGCGCTCTACACCCGCATGGGCCAGCGCGTGCAGCAGCTGCACGGCCTGCGGCGCCTGCTGGGGCGCGAGCGCCTGGAACGCTTCGGCCGCTACGTCGAGGACAACCTCGGCGGCCTGATGGGCAACGCCGTGTTCGGCGTCCTGATGGGCACCACCGCCCTGGTCGGCTTCCTGCTCGGCCTGCCGCTCGACGTCCGCCACGTGACCTTCTCCTCGGCCAACCTGGCGATCGGCTTCGTCGGCCTCGACTACCAGCTCGACTGGGAGACGGCCGGCATCACCCTGCTGGGGATCGCCCTGATCGCCGTGGTCAACCTGCTGGTGAGCTTCGGGCTCGCGCTGTGGGTGGCGCTGCGCGCCCGCAAGATCCGCTTCTACCACGGATTCCGCCTGTTGCGCGCGCTGGGCCGGCGCCTGCGCGCCGCGCCGCTGGACTTCTTCATCGGGCCCAAGGCCGACCCCCTGGGCCAACCACTGAGAGGTATCGAATGAGATCCCCAAGCCTGCCCTCCTGGCTCCTGGCCCTGTGCCTCGGCCTGGCCCTGGCCTCCTGCAAGGCCCTGCCCGAGGTCGATCCCGGCGCCCCCGCCAAGGGCACGCCCACGGTCGCGGGCACGAAGGGAGCGCTGCCGCCGAAGGTGGCGTCGTCGCTGGTGCAGAAGCGCTGGGCGAATGCCTCGACCGACCTGACCTCGCTGGCGCTGCTGGAGGAACAGGTGACCGGCGTGCCGCTCATCGCCGGCAACCGGGTGGGCCTGCTGTTCGACGGCCCCGCCACCATGCGCGAGATGATGGCCGCGGCGCGCGCCGCCACCAGCTCGATCAATATGGAAACCTATATCTTCGACCAGGACGAGATCGGCAACGAGTTCGCGGACGTGCTGATCGACAAGCAGCGCCAGGGCGTGGCGGTGAACATCATGGTCGACGCCGTCGGCGCCATCGCCACCCCGGCCGCCTTCTTCGACCGCATGCGCGCGGCCGGCATCCGGGTCCTGATCTTCAACCCGGTCAACCCGGCCAAGGCCAAGCGCCACTGGGACCTGAACAATCGCAACCACCGCAAGCTGATGGTGGTCGACGGCCGCATCGCCTTCACCGGCGGCATCAACATCAGCTCGACCTATGCCAACAGCTCGCTGTTCCGCTCGCGGAGCAAGCCGGACAACGTCGACGAATCGAAAGTCGGCTGGCGCGACACCCACGTCAAGATCGAGGGCCCGGCGGTGACCGCCCTGCAGTACTCCTTCGTCAAACTGTGGATCCAGCAGGAAGGCGGCGAGCTGCCTAAGGCCGAGTACTTCCCCCGCCTGTCCCGCGAGGGTGACAAGCTGATCCGCGTCCTGGCCGGCAATCCGGAAGGCGATTCCGACATCTACAAGGCGCTGGTGGTGGCGATCTCGGAAGCCAGGCAGAGCATTCACATCACGTCCGCCTACTTCGTCCCCGACCAGCAGATCGTCGACGCCCTCGCCAATGCGGCGAAGCGCGGCGTCGACGTCAAGCTGGTGCTGCCGGGCGTGTCCGACCACAGCCTGATCCGCTACGCCGGCCAGGCCTTCTACGACCAGCTGCTAAAGGCCGGCGTCAAGATCTACGAACTGCAGATCGCCGTGCTGCACGCGAAGACGGCGGTGATCGACGGCGGCTGGTCGACCATCGGCTCGGCCAACATCGACCGCCGCAGCTTCCTGCACAACTACGAGCTGAACGTGGTGGTGATGGACCCGGCCTTCGGAGGCGACATGGAGAGCGCCTTCAACGAGGACTTGCGCGATTCGAAGGAAGTGACCCTGGAGCGGTGGCGGCATCGGCCGTGGAAGGATCGGCTGCGGGAGTGGGTGGCGCGCCTGGGGGAGTACTGGATTTGAGCCGGCTGCGCTAAACCGCCGTTCCCGCGCTTCCCACAGTCGTCCCCGCTTCCGCGGGGATGACGGTTCAAACGGCGGCGGCTTAAATCCCCGCCGCCAGCAAGCCCTCGTTCACCTCCGCCCACACATTCCCGCTGCGCATGAACTTCTCGGTCGCCAGCAACTGGAACTGCTTGTGCACGGAATCCCAGCCATAACGATCGACCTCGATCTTCCGCGGCTCGGTGCGGATCACGTTGAAGGAGTTCACCTCGCCGCGGCCGCGCGTGGACGTTGCCGTGCCGGCCTGCACCACCAGGGCCGCGTACTCGCTGATCTTGTAGCGCGCCTGGGTGTTGCCGGCGTGGCTCTTGTGCAGGTGGCCGGCCAGCAGCAGGTCGACGCCGACGTCGGCGAAGGCATCCATCGCCATGTGGGCGCGGTCGACCAGGTCGTCCTCGTCGGTGGAGCCTTCGGGCAGGTCGAAGGGATGGTGGGTCACCACCACCCTCACGATATCCTTCGGCATGCTGGCCAGGGTGGCGCGGATCTTGTCGACCTGCTCCTTGTTGACGCGGCCGTCCTTCCAGGTGAGGGAGCGTGCCGTGTTCACGCCCAGCACCGCGACCTCGTCGTCGATGAAGACCGGGTCCAGGTCGTCGGTGATGTAGCGCTTGTAGCGTTCGAGCGGCAGCGCGAAGCGGCGGAACACGTTGTACAGCGAGATGTCGTGGTTGCCGGGGACGACGATCTGCGGACCGGGCAAGGTGTCGAGCCAGGCGCGCGCCTCCTCGAACTGCTCGCTTTTCGCCCGCTGCGTCAGGTCGCCCGACACCACCACCACGCTCGGGGCGAGGCGGTGGACGAGGTCGCGCAGCGGGTCGAGCAGTTCCGGATCGACGCGGCCGAAATGCAGGTCAGAGAGGTGAACGAGTGTGCGCATGATCTTCCGCTTCCTTTCCTGGTGTCGCTGTTAGCGTTGTGATGTTGGTTCCTTCCATTGTCGCCGCGGGAACCAGCACCGTCAGTGCGCCAGGCCTCACCCGGTAGCGCAGCGGCGCATGCATCTGCGTGACTTCGCCGTCGGTGGCGACGTGCAGGTGCGCGTGGTGGGTGGCGATCTCGAATTCCGCCGCCTCCAGGATGTCGAAGTCGCGCTCGCTGCCCAGCCTGCCGAGCAGGGCATCGATGGCGAAGCGCAGCAGGCCCAGGCGGGTCGGATGCTGGGCCACGTACAGGCTCAGCACGCCGTCGTCGAGGCGCTCGCGCTCGCCGATCGCCAGGCCCTGCATGGTGTAGCGGTTGTTGCCGATGAAGACGAAGGGCGTGCGGCGCGCCAGCGTTTCGCCATTCACCATCAGGCGCATCGACAGGAAAGGATAGCGGCGCAGCGCCGCCAGCGTCGCCCACAGGGCCGCCGGCCATTTGCCGCGCCCCAGGCGGCGCTGCTGCTTCTCGCGGTCGCGCACGATGTCCGGGTAGATCCCGAGGCTGGAGTTGTTGAGGAAGATGCGGCCGTTGACTTCGCCGACGTCGACCTGGCGCGGCACGCCGCTCGCCAGGTTGCGCACGGCTTCGTCGAGCTCGATCGGAACACCGAGGTCTTTCGCGAAATGGTTCAGGGTCCCGAGCGGCAGCACGCCGAAGCGCACGCCGCTGCCCACCATCACGGAGGCGACCGCGTTGATGGTGCCGTCGCCGCCGCCGGCCGCGACCAGTTCCGCGCCCTGCTCGAGCGCGCGCCTGGCGGTGGCGATCATCGCCTGGCCGTCCTTGGCCAGTACCAGTTCGGCGTCCAGGCCGGCCTCGCTCAGCTTGGCGCGCAGTTCCGCGCAGGCCTGGTCGTCGTGGCCGTGGCCGGCGCCGCCGTTGACGATCACGGTCACCGGCTTCATGGCGCCACCTCCCTGCCCTGCGCACCCGCCCTGCGGCGGCGGTGCAGGGTCGACACCGCCGTGATGCAGATCGCCAGCCAGGCCGCGCCTTCCGCGCTGGCCGCCAGCACGTCGGACAGGTAGTGCACGCCCAGGTACATGCGCGACAGCGCCACCAGCATCACCATCAGCACGCAGGCGGCGACGATCGCGGCGCGCGCCGGCCAGGCATGCACGCGGCGCACCAGGTAGCAGGCCAGCAGGCCGTAGAACACGGTCGCGGCCGCGGTGTGGCCGCTGGGGAAGCTATAGGTCGACAGGGTCAGCAAGGGGTCCTCCAGGCTGGGCCGGGCGCGGCGGAAAATGTGTTTGAGGGCGACGTTGAGCAGCATCCCGCCCGGCACCGACACCAATACCACGACCAGCCAGTAATGCGCCTTGCGGTACCAGAACCAGAGCGCCAGCAGCAAGCCCATGATGCTGGAGCCGAGGATGCCGTTCCAGTGCGTGATGAAGAGCATGGCATCGGTGAAGCCGGCGTCAGCGTGGGCGCGGAACCAGTGTGCAAGCCGGACGTCGATCAGGGTGATGGTGTCGCCCTCGATCACGTCCTCGGCGATCTCGCCGAAGGCCCAGGCGGCGCACAGGAT
The DNA here is from genome assembly GCF_052115005.1 of Massilia sp. 2TAF26. Taxonomy (NCBI): domain Bacteria; kingdom Pseudomonadati; phylum Pseudomonadota; class Betaproteobacteria; order Burkholderiales; family Oxalobacteraceae; genus Massilia; species Massilia sp. 2TAF26. The sequence continues at coordinate 16,882 of NZ_JBFRFV010000028.1, read as the reverse complement.
CAGGATCACGCCGATGGTGAGATGCAGGCCCATCTCCTCCTTCGGAGAGAAGCGCCGGGCGAGGAATCGATGAACTGAGCGGTGGACGGATGTCAGCATGCGGCTCCAGTTGGGGCCAGTTGGTGAAAAAACCACAGTTGCGAAATAGAACTGGATTTTTGTACAGTAACTGTGGATTTATACAGTAGTTGTGATATTCTGAATGCACTTGAACAACACGTTGACCAACAACACTCGACAAAGGGATCGTCATGACTACTCTGAACAGCTCTTTTGGCCTTGAATACGCACCGACTCCGTTCCTGGTCCGCCTCGGCCGCCGCGAGATTCTCGTTACCCGCGATTTTCGCAAGCGCTTCTACGCAGTCAATCCGGTCATCGAATTCGATACCGGGGTCGTGCCGGGCCACCTCGAAGTGCTGCTGTTCCGCCGCTGGCTGCTGATCCTGTCGAAGGCCAAGTGAAAGTCGGCGCGTTATAAAGCGTCGCATTAAAAAGCGCATAAGGTTCATCGTTTAAATTCGTTTTCTTTCGCTGAGCAGGCACCTAAGCTGAGGCTTCCTCACCTGCCCGAAAGAAAACGATGTTTCATAAAAAAATCGCCGCCACGCTGGCCCTCGTAGCGCTTTTCAGCTCCGTCTTGGGCCAGTCCGCCGCCTTCGCCGCGGACATCACCCTGCTGAACGTGTCGTACGACCCGACCCGTGAGCTCTACCAGGATTTCAACCAGGCTTTCGCCCGCCAGTGGAAAGCCAAGACCGGCGACAACGTCACCGTCAAGCAATCGCATGGCGGCTCCGGCAAGCAGGCGCGTTCGGTGATCGACGGCCTGCAAGCCGACGTCGTCACCCTGGCGCTGGCCTATGACATCGATGCTATCAGCGAACGCGGCCTTATCGCGCACAACTGGCAACAGCGCCTGGCCCACAACAGCACGCCCTACGCCTCGACCATCGTGTTCCTGGTCCGCAAGGGCAATCCGAAGCACATCAAGGATTGGGCCGACCTGATCAAGCCGGGCGTCTCCGTGATCACGCCGAACCCGAAGACCTCGGGCGGCGCGCGCTGGAACCACCTGGCCGCCTACGGCTACGCCCTGCGCCTGCCGGGCGGCACCGACGCCAGCGCCCGCGACTACCTGGCCAAGCTGTACAAGAACGTGCCGGTGCTGGACTCCGGCGCCCGCGGCGCCACCACCACTTTCGTCGAACGCGGCATCGGCGACGTCCTGCTGGCCTGGGAAAACGAAGCCCTGCTGGCGGTGAAGGAACTGGGCCCGGACAAGTTCGAAGTCGTGGCCCCGTCGGTGAGCATCCTGGCCCAGCCGCCGGTGTCGGTGGTCGACAAGGTCGTCGACAAGCGCGGCACCCGCGCGGTGGCCGAAGCCTACCTGCAATACCTGTACAGCGCCGAAGGCCAACAGATCGCCGCCAAGCACTATTACCGCCCGGTGGTCGAGCCCTACGCCAAGCAATACGCGGCACAATTCCCGGCCGTCAAGCTGTTCACCATCGACGAGATCGCCGGCGGCTGGACCAAGGCGCAGAAGGCGCACTTTGCGGACGGGGGGATTTTCGATCAGATTTATCAGCCGGGTAAGAAGTAAAGATAGAAATATCAGCTCCGTCGTCCCCGCGCAGGCGGGGATCCAAGTTTGCTTGCGCTAACGAGACGCTTGCAGAACTTGGGTCCCCGCCTTCGCGGGGACGAGGTTTTGGAGGCGCAGGGACGACGTTTTGGGGAGCGGAAACTGCTCCACCGTTTTTGTAAAAATGACCTGCAATCCCGTGCATGGTCACGAGTGTCGTGTTCACAAGCTAGCCACGGGACTCATTCATGTCAGTGCAACTACGCAAGATCGACGAGCAGGTGTGGTGATCACCGGCGCCACCAGCGGCATCGGGCTGACTACCGCCCGCAACGGCGAGGCGCTCGACCAGGCGTGATCGGCGATGGGCAAGGGTGCCTGCGCCGGCCGCGGCCACACTACGAAAAAACCGGGCACCGCCCGGTTTTTTACCATCCGTAAAAACTTCGATCATTTGCCCGGCGCCGGCCCCTTCGGCGGCTGGCTGCCGAGGAAGTCCACGTCCTCGTCCGTCAGCGGCAGGTCCGGGATCGATTCGATGTGGTCGGTGTCGATGTCGTTGCCGTCCCTGACGCGCAGGTCGCGGCCGGCGGCCGCACGTTCGCCGGTGCCGCCGAAATCGCTGTCGCTCTCCAGGTTGGGGTCGCCCATGTCGGCCCCGGCGGTATCGTGGGCATAGCTTTCCTCGTTGTCCGAGGTGGTGCCGGTGTCCAGGTCCAGCACCTGGTCGTCGTCCAGATTGGCCGCGAAGCCCGGGCCGCCGACGACGTCGCTGCCGCTGTCGGTCACGTCGCTCGGGCCAAGGGCATCGATGCCGTGGCCTTTGCCAAGGCTACGGTCTGGTGCTCCGGGAAAGTTATCCGGATCAAGTGTGCTCGAGCCAGTCATGTGTCCTCCGATTCAATGCAATAAGTCATAAAGTCAGGCTACCCCAAATTCAAAACGCATGGCGCATGCCGACGTTCACTGCGGAACTACCGGGATGCGCCGCGCCGCCGATCAGTACCCCGTTGCCCTTGGTGGTGACCGTGTGGGAGATGGCCGCGTAGAAATCCGTCTTGCGCGACACGACATAGCTGGCGCCCACCGCGAACTGGTTGGCGTCGCGGTTGGCGAGGTCGCGGTCGTTCTTGTGGATATAGGAGGCCAGGAAAGTCGTGTTGCGCGTCACCGGCACCGCCACGCCCGCCATAGTGTCGCGGCTGTCGGTCGACGAGGTGCTGGCCACCCCGGCGCCGTAGGGATTGTCCGGGTTGTACAGGGGTGAGCTGCCCCAGCCGCGGTTGGCCGCATAAGCCGCGTAGGCCGTGCCCCAGCGCATGCGCAGGTTGGCGGCGATCAGCGAGTTCTTTGCATCCATGCTGCTGCCGACCAGGTCGAACAGGCGGATCTGGGCCACGTGGCGGTTCTGGTGGGCGGCGCGCAACGAGAAGCTGCCCATGTCGACGCCTACCGTCATGCCCCAGGCGCGGTCGGCCAGCGGGTCGCCGCCGAGGGTGTCGACGGTCCAGGAGCCGCCGGTGCTCAAGCCGTTCATGCTGCTGCCGTAGTAGCGCACATTCTCGTTCGACCGCATGCCGTTGCGCCCGACCAGGTTGCTGGCCCGGCCGGCGGTGCCGGTGTGGAAGGGATCGCCGACATCGGCCAGCGACAGGTATTCCAGGTTGTACTGGCGGCCGAGGGTGAAGCCTTCGATGTCGCCGAAGGCCGAGCGGCCGAACTGGCCATAACCGCGCCGTGGCGGCGTCGCCCAGTCCCCGCCGCGGGTACGGGTGGGAACGCCGGTGAATACCGCGATGTCGTGGGCGCCCGTCGCGCCCTGCGCGGTGCCGGCGGGTGCCGCGGGTGCGGTTCCGGCGCCGGCGTCCTGCGCGAACGCAAGGCGGGCGGCTCCGCAAAATACGATGGCGATGATGGGCGGCGTCTTCATGGCGAAATCCTCAGTACGCCTACAGTATTCCCACTCTACTGCTTCGCTCTGTCCAGAATCGCACAATATGCACCACAACTTGGCTCGTGTTTTTGTCGGTGTATTCCGACGTAGCAATCGGGCTCTTGCATTGCGCTGGTCACTACCGGGTTTCCAGTTTAGAATCTGTCGACCGCTGTAATTAAACTACATGAAAGCGACGATAATGAGACAGCTTACCCGTACCCTTGCTACAGCCACCTTCGCCCTGAGCGGTGTGTTCGCCGCCTTCCCCAGCCTTGCCGCCGAGCCTGCCCCCGCAAGCGCAGCGCCGATGGCCCACGTGGCCTGGTCGAAGAATGCCAACATCTACGAAGTCAATATTCGCCAATACACGAAGGAAGGGACCTTCAAGGCCTTCGCCGCCCACCTTCCGCGCCTCAAGAAGATGGGCGTCGACATCCTTTGGCTAATGCCGGTCCAGCCGATCGGCGAAAAGAACCGCAAGGGCACGCTGGGCAGCTATTACGCGGTGCGCGACTACACGGCCGTGAATCCGGAATTCGGCACCCTGGCCGATTTCAAGGCCCTCGTGAAGCAGGCACACGGGCTGGGCATGAAGGTGCTGATCGACTGGGTCGCCAACCACACGGCCTTCGACAATCCGTGGACGGTCGAGCACAAGGACTGGTACCTGCTGAACGACAAGGGCGAAATCTTCCCGGTCACCTACACCGACGGCGCCGAACCGGAATACTGGACCGACGTCACCGGCCTCGACTACAGCAAGCCAGCCCTGTGGAAAGGCATGACCGAGGCGATGGCGTACTGGGTGCGCGAAACCGACATCGACGGCTTCCGCTGCGACGTCGCCGGCAAGGTGCCGACCCCGTTCTGGAACCAGGCGCGCGATGCCCTCGACCGCATCAAGCCCGTCTTCATGCTGGCCGAGGCGGACAAGCCCGAGCTGCACGAACACGCCTTCGACATGACCTATGGCTGGGATACCAAGGACCTGTTCAAGGACATCGCCAAGGGCAAGAAGGATGCGCGTGCGCTGAAGGACTTCCTGGAACATCCACCCAGGGCCTATCCGCCGGGCGCCTACCGCATGCGCTTCACCTCGAACCACGACGAGAACTCCTGGGCCGGCAGCGACGTCGAACTCTACGGCCCGGCCTTCAAGGCAATGGCCGTGCTGGCCGCCACCCTGCCCGGCATGCCGCTCATCTACGGCGGCCAGGAAGCCGGCCTCGACAAGCGCATCGAGTTCTTCGAGAAGGACCCCATCGACTGGAAGACCTACCGGTACGCCCCCTTCTACGCCAGCCTGCTCAAGCTCAAGCACGATAATCCGGCACTGTGGAACGGCCAGTACGGCGGCGGCACCGAGGTGCTGGAGACCGGCAACGACAAGGTCTTCGCCTTCCAGCGCAAGCGCGACGGCAATATCGTGAAGGTCATTGTCAACCTGTCGAACGCGGCGCAGAAGTACACCCTGCCCGGCGGCAAGCAGCAGTCGCTGGCGGCCTGGGATTACCGCATCGAGGCGCCGGGCTCGGCGCGCTGAGAACGCCACGGGTCGCCCGCTTTGTTCACATAGTGGGCGACAAGGTAGCGCCAGGGCAGCACGAAGGGAATGATCAGTGCCAGGGCGCAGTCGAAGACATTCGCCTGCGTCGCCTCGTCCATCGTTCCGCTGCGCCAGGCCGGCAGCGCGACCGCCAGCAGCCACACCATCTTCCACACGAATTCCCACAACAGCACGGGCAGCATCTGCAGCGGATAGCGCACCCCGAGAATGGCCAACATCCAGAAGGCGACCAGCATGCAGTTGACCACGCCCTGGGTCAGCGCCCACGGGCCCTGGTGGTGCAGGATGCCGGGCAAGATGAAGGTCCCGAAACCGACCACGATGAACAGGTACATTGCGCGCAACAGGTACAGCCGGAACAGGGATACCTCGACCATGACAGCCTCCATTGGATGACGTTCGGACTTAGAGCGCTCTTATTCAACTTGCTTGAGGATCTGCTCGACGCTGGCAGTACGCGACTCCAGCCGCGCCAGCGTGGCGCTCATGGCGGCAAGCTGGGCGGCCGTGTCGGCCTGCGATTGGGCCACCTGGGCCGCCAGCTGGCGCCAGGCCTCGTCGTGGGCCAGCCGGCTTCTCGCCTGCTGCACGGACGCAAAATACTTCATGCCGAAGACCAGCAGCACCGTGACGAGCGGCAGGCAGAGAGTCAGCAGATAAACGCTAGTGGACATGGCAACCTCTACTCTTCCTTGTTGTTCAGGGTCTTCACGGCTTCGGCAATGAGGCCGGGCGCCAGCGGCACCGCGAACGCCGCCACCTCGAAATAATTCAGCGCCTTGCCGTCCGCCGACAACTCCATCCGGCTGGTGACCAGGCCCGCCTCCGCCAGCTTCTGCAGGTGCAGGTGCAGCAGCGGCCGGCTCAGGCCGATGTCCCGCGCCAGCTGGCTGACATAGTTGCGTCCGCCCGTCGCGAGCGCCGCGACGATGCGCAGCCGGTGCGGATTCGCGAGCGCCGCCAGCATCAGCAGCAGGCGGTCGCCATCGATCTTTTTAGTTTCGTCTTTCACGTGTCAATAATTCCTTACACGTGAAAACAAGTCAAGCGAAATCATGCCGTCACCGGCAAGCGGGCATTCGTCCCACCGCGCTTGCCGGCCACCGCAAGCGGATCGCATACTTTTTTCATCCAGAAACCATGCGATCCGATGAAGACACTCCGAACCGGTACTCCGGCGCTCCTGCTCGCCGTCCACGCCTGCGCCAGCGCGCAGGCCCAGGCTCCATCTCAGTCCCAAGCGGCGGTGCAGCAGGTGATGGTCAGCGCCAGCGCCCTCCAGCAGCGCGCGCAATCGACCACCACCGCCCTCGTCGTCACCCGCGACGAGATCGTGCGCCAGGGCGACGCCAGCCTCATCGAAGTGCTGAAGCGCCAGCCCGGCATCACCATCGACGGCGCCCCGGGCAAGCCGGCGATCCGCATGCGCGGACTCGGCAGCGGCTATGTGGCCATCCTCCTCAACGGCACGCCCGCGCCCGGCGGCTTTTCGCTGGAAGAGATCGATCCCGAGCTGGTCGAGCGCATCGAGATCCTGCGCGCGCCCACCGCCGAGACCAGCGGCCAGGCGGTGGCCGGCGCCATCAACATCGTCCTGCGCAAGGCCGGCAAGCTTGCCGCGCCGCAGACCGAGCTGAAGGCCGGCGCTTCGATTACCGATGGCCACCCGGCGCCCAGCCTCAGCGTCCAGCATGCCGGCCGTGTGAACGCACTGGCCTACACGCTCGCAGCCACCCTCAAGCGCCGCGACGAGACCTATACCGGCGTGACGACCGACGAGCGCCGCGCGCATCCGCTACTGCGGCATACGGCCTGGGAAGACCGGCAGATTAACGACCAGCTGGAACTGGCGCCGCGCCTGGACTGGCAGCCGACGGCGAACGACACCCTGTCTTCGCAAAGCTGGGTGCGCTGGAAGCGCATCGACAACGCCAAGTCCGAGCTCGAGAGCACGCAGATCGGATCGCCGAGCAGTTTCCCGCACGGCGCCAGCAGCTACCGCGCCCACTCGCAGCCGCAAGCCTATGCGGACCTGTCGTGGACCCGCAAGCTGGACCAGGGCGCGCGCCTCTCGGCCAAGCTGTCCGGCTATGCGAAGTCGATCGGCGCCGGCTTCGTCTACCGCGGCATGGACCTCGCCGATACCCTGCTCGAAACCCACCACGTGGACTCCGGCCAGTCCGAGCGCGGGCTGACGTTCAACGGCAGCTACCGCCGGCCGCTCCTGAAGACCCACGCGCTGGCCCTGGGCTGGGAAGCGGGCCGCACGCGGCGCCAGGAATTCCGGCGCGAGCAACAGTTCGATGCCGCCGGCCGCCCGCTGCTGGGCAGCGACGAGGACTACCGGGCAAAGGTAAGCCGCAGCGCTGTCTGGATCCAGGACGAGTGGGACATCACCGAGGCCTGGTCGGCCTACCTGGGCCTGCGCCGCGAAGACCTGCGCACCACCGGCGAAGGCAGCGCGCACGCGCCGGTGGACGTCGATTCAAGCGTCTGGAGTCCGATCTTCCAGACCCTGTTCAAGCCCGGCGGCCAGGACAACAAGGGCGACCAGTTGCGCTTCGCCCTCAGCCGCACCTACAAGGCGCCGCAGATCGTCCAGCTCATGCCGCGCCGCTACACGGTGGACAACAACAACAGCGCCACCAACCCCGACCAGCAGGGCAATCCGAACCTGCGTCCAGAACTCTCGCTCGGCGCCGACCTGGCCTGGGAACACTATGTGGGCAAGGACGACATGCTCAGCATCAGCGCCTTCGCCAAGCGCATCCGCGACATCACGCTGGACCGCGTGATCCTGCAGAACGGCGTCTGGATCGTCACCCCGGACAATGCCGGCAGCGCCACCGTGCGGGGACTGGAATTCGAAGCCAGGACCCGTCGCGGCGCGCTGGCGGCACGGGTGAATGTCGCGCGCAACTGGTCGCGGCTGGAAGCGGTGGCGGGGCCGGACAATCGCATCGCCGGCCAGCCGGCATGGAGCGGCAACCTGGGACTCGATGTCGGCGCGTCGACACTGCCGCTCGATCTGGGCGGGACGATGAGCTACCGGGGGCGTGTCGCCTCGCGCCAGAGTCCCCTGCTGGCCGACTATGGCAGCCCCAAGCGCCAGCTCGACCTCTACGCGGTGTGGAAGCGCGACCGGAAAAGCAAGCTGCGGCTGTCGGTGTCCGACCTGCTGCATAGTAACTCCTTCGGCCGCAGCGTCTACGGCGGCGAGGACGACCTGGCGACCAGCTACGTCTACCACGCCCGCACCACTTGGCGGCTCCAATGGGAGCAGAACCTCTAAGCCGACTTAACGGCGGAGCGCCGTGAACGCCGCCGGCTCCCACTCGCGCAAGGCCAGCAGCAGCCCGCTGCCGCGGCGCTTGGGCAGCGGCGAGGCCAGGCTCTCCTCGTGCAGCTCGGCGAAGCGGGCGCGCAGCTGGCGCAGCTCGGCCTGCATGCGTGCGAGCGCGCTCTCGGTCAGCATGCCATGCGTGAAGGCGAGCGACTGCTCGGGCTTGTCGAAGCCGCTGTCGAGGAAGTCGTTCAGGCCTTCGGTGCGGAAGTACCGGCGGATCGGCCCGTCCGGCATCCAGTCGAAATCGCGCGCCACGTTCAGGCGTATCCGGTTGCCGGGCATCAGGGCGATCAGGTGCAGGCGGTCCAGGTACAGCAGCTTCTGCAGGCACTCCGGCTCGCTCAGCTTGTAGACGGCCAGGATGTCCTGCAGGGTCCAGTGGTTCAGCGCGCACACGGCCACCAGCAGCAGCCGCGTATCCGACACCAGCTCCTTTTCCTGGGCCGGCGTGAGGGTGCGCACGCGGCTTTCCGTCACCGCCGCTTCCTGGGCCAGTTCGGCCAGGGTGAAGCCGAGCATATTGCTGATCTCGACCACGCGGTCGACGCCCAGGTTATCCGAGGTCAGCAGGCGCTTGACGCTGGCTTCCGACAGTCTCAGCGCGCTGGCGACGTCGCGGTAGGTCTTGCCCTGCAGCTTGAGCTGGCGTTTGATGGTCGTGATGAGTTGGGAAACTTCGGACATTGCGGCGAGATTTCTTCTATGACAATATGTGCTGTCAGATTACACCATAACAATATAGGGGATGCCAATGCAGCTTGCTGATTATCTTGCCAACGACGCCACGTCCCTCGCCCAGCAGGTAGCGCGCGGCGACGTCCGTCCCGGAGAACTGCTGGACCTGGCCCTGGCCCAGCACCGGCGCGTGCACGGCAGCGTGAACGCCGTCGTGCGGCTGATGGAAGACCAGGCGCGCGGCCAGCTCGGCGGCCCGCTGGGCGGCCCCTTCGCCGGCGTGCCCTTCCTGATCAAGGACGGCCGGCAGGATTACGCCGGCCTGCCCACCAGCTACGGCAGCCGCGCCATGCAGAACATCGTCCCCGCCCGCCACTCCCACGTGGTCGAGCGCTTCCTGAAGTCCGGCCTGGTCATCTTCGGCAAGACCAACCTGCCGGAATTCGCGATCCGCGCCGTCACCGACCCCGAGCTGTACGGCCGCACCAGCAATCCCTGGGACCTGACGCGAACCCCGGGCGGCTCCAGCGGCGGCGCGGCGGCGGCGGTGGCCGCCGGCATCGTGCCGATGGCGGCCGGGAACGACGGCGGCGGCTCGATCCGCATTCCCGCCGCCTGCTGCGGCCTGTTCGGCCTGCGGCCCTCGCGCGGACGGGTCTCGTCCGGCCCCGGCGCCGCCGAAGGCTGGTTCGGCGCCTCCAGCGAAGGCGTGATCTCGCGCAGCGTGCGCGATTCGGCGCTGGCGCTGGACGTCCTGCAGGGCGCCGAACCGGGCGATCCCTTCGTGATCGCGCCGCCTACCGAACCCTACGCCCAGGCGATGCTGCGCGAGCCGGGACGGCTGCGCATCGGCTTCACGACGGCCTCGCCGATCGGCACCGAGGTGCATCCGGAAGCGGTGAAGGCGGTCGAGCATGCCGCCCGGCTGCTGGAAAGCCTGGGGCACCACGTCGAAGAAGCGGCCCCAGACATCGACGGCGCCGCATTGGCCCAGAGCTACCTGCACATCTACTTCGGCCAGATCCCGGCCGCCGTCACGCACGCGAAAAAGCAGGGCGCGAAGGCGAGCGACCTGGAGCTCACCAACCGCCTGCTGGTCACGCTCGGGAACAGCATCTCGGCCACGTCGCTCACCGCGCAGCTGAACCGCTGGAACGAGTACGCGCGCGCCCTCGCCGCCTTCCACCAGCGCTATGACCTGCTGCTGACGCCGACCCTGGCCGCGCCGCCCGTCAAGCACGGCACCGGCGACCAGTCGGGCGCGGAAAAGGCGCTGCTGGGCTTCCTGCACGGCACTGGCGTGCTCGGCGTGCTTGCCCGCCTCGGCCTGCTCGACGGCACGATCCGGAAAATCGCGACCGACAACCTGCGCTATGTGCCCTTCACCCAGCTCTCGAACCTGACCGGCACGCCGTCGATGAGCGTGCCGCTGCACTGGACCGACGAGGGCCTGCCGCTGGGCGTCCAGTTCGTCGGCCCCTTCGGCAGCGAAGACCGGCTGCTGCAGCTGGCCCGCCAGCTCGAACAGGCGCAGCCCTGGTTCGACCGCCTGCCGTCACTGGCGCGAGGCTGAGTGCGCTAACTCAAAATCGATGAGTTCCAATTGATCAGTATCAAACGCTCACTCGGTCAATCATCGAGATTAGGTCTTTCCACTACCCGAATGACTCGGACAAAGGAGAGATCATGGCAACCAGAGCCTTATCTGCTTTATTTGCCGCCGCTGTAGCCGCAATCGCGCTCAGTCCGGCGGCGCAGGCGCAGAGCCTGACCGGTTCGCAAGTTACCGTCGCCGGCTACTGCTGCACGGCTGTCACCCCATCCGACCTGGTGACGAATACGCTCACCGCGACCGTCGGCCCGACCGTGGAGTTCCCGGAAGGGAGCTTCATGTCCACCGCGGTGGGCTTCGACGTACTGCCCGTCACCGTCGACGTCGGCGCCTCGACGATCCGGATCAGCTATACGGCGGGCGGGCCGGTGGCGCCGGGCGGATTCAACGGCTTCGCGTTCTCGTTTGCGGATGCGCCCACGATCACTGGTGCGACGGTCGATCCATCGAGTACCTATGTCCCGGTGGTGAGCTTCGGTCCCGATACCATCTATGTGAATGAGGCGGGCCAGACTTTGACCTCGACGTCCAGTGTGCTGGTGAATATTTCGGCAGTGCCGGAGCCTGGGGCGTACGCCTTGATGCTGGGTGGATTGGGATTGCTGGGGGTGATGGCTCGGCGGCGCCGGGTTCATTAAGCTGTCTTCTTGCGCAGGGAGGCGCTCTTCGATCGTCTCCCTGGCTTGGCACTCAGGATCCGACGAGTTTGCAATGCAGGACGACGTCCGGATCGATCCGGTAGGCCGCACACACGCGGTGAAATCCGTCCGCAATGATCACCTTCTTCAGCGAACTCGCGCGCATCAGCAGCACCGGCGAAATCGCTTCGCCATTCTTGATCTTCTTGATCTGCTCGCGAGTCGGGCGGTCGTCCGCTTTCGGCACCGTGAGCTGAGCGGCGCGGAGCAGATCCGTCGCCTTGAACCCCGTGATCGCTACGGATCGCATTTCTGCGACGGCTTTATCCACGTTTTTCTGGACCTCGAGCAGCGACAGGTAGTGCGCTGCTGCGCCATAGTCTTCGTCGATCGCGTCTTCGAGCCATTGGACCTGGCGAGGCTGCTGCTTGGGCTGCTTTGGCATTTGGTCGCTCCAGTTATCGTTTCGATACTATATTGTATTGCCAAGACTCGAAAACATTTGGACACATTTTCATGCATGCTGCGGTCAACCGTCGCAGCCGGGCTACGTTATTTGAACACGCACGTATATTCGTGTCCGCTCGAAGGAAAGAATCATGAAAAAACTCTCACTGCTGGCCGGCCTGGTCATGTTTGCGGCGACTTCCGCATTTGCCCAGACCACCGTACCGAATCCGGTTGCACCGTCGAGCACGACCAGCCAGGCGGCGCCGGCCAAGATGCACGAGACCCACGAGAAGGCCACCAAGGCTGCTGAAAAAACCACCAAGGCCAAGGCCGCGCCGATGGAACAGGCGCCGGGTGGCGGTAACGGGAAGGTTTGGGTGAATACGTCCAGCAAGGTGTATCACTGCGAGGGTGACAAGTACTATGGCAAGACCAAGAAAGGCGAATACATGAGCGAGGCGGATGCCAAGGCCAAGGGCTTTCATGGGGAGCATGGGAAGGCTTGCGCGGCCAAGTCCTGATCATTGCTCCGCGCTGGAAATTCCATAAGCGGCGCAAACAAAGTTTAAAGACGCTCGTTTCCAGACTACAATCGGCGGTAGCTCAACAATATTGAACTACCGTCGATGGCCCTCATTCCTCACTACGAACAGCATGCCTCCCGGCTGGTTGAGCAGTATGAGTCGCTATCCTTTCAAGAGGTTCACGCAGGCCTGCTTGACTTGCTTCCGCCACCTGGTGGCACAGTGCTCGACATTGGCGCCGGCTCCGGCCGTGACGCGGCCTGGTTCGTGGCAAATGGATATGACGTCGTTGCCGTCGAGCCCTCGGACGCCATGCTCGCCCAGGCGCGCAAACTACATCCATCAACGCGAATTCACTGGGTATCCGATAGCCTGCCGGACCTTGCGAACGTTCGGCGCCTCGGCCTAAGCTTCGATCTCATTCTCTTGTCCGCCGTCTGGATGCATATTCCTCCGGCAGCGCGTCAGCGTTCGCTAAGAAAGCTGGCAACGCTGCTGGCGCCGAAAGGACGCATCGCGATCAGTCTCCGGCTGGGGAGGCCCGATACCGAGCGAGCAATGCATGAGGTCTCATTGCCAGAATTGGCGAGCCTCGCCCAACAGTTCGGACTGCGGATCGTGCGCACAAGCGATAGCCATGACAAACTTGGCCGGAACGAGGTCTCATGGACAAACGTCGTACTTGGACTTCCCGATGACGGTCTGGGCGCCCTGCCCTTGTTGCGGCATCTGATCCTGGTCGACGGAAAGTCGTCGACTTACAAGATTGCGCTTCTTCGCGTGCTGGCCCGGATTGCCGATGCCGCGGCGGGTACGGCCCGCTATGAAGCTGATTCCGTGGTCGTACCATTGGGGCTGGTATCGCTCTTCTGGATGCGCATGTACAAGCCGCTGATCGAAAACGCGCTGCCGCAAATGCCGAGCTCTCCGTCCGGGAACGGTCCTGGCTTTCTCACCGATAGCTTTCTTGCGCTTCGACCTGTGACCACAGTTGAATTGCGGATTGGGTCCGTATTCAATGGACAGTCAGCGAAGCATCTCCATCGCAGCCTGTCGGAGATTTCACAGGTGATCCGCAATATGCCGGCGACCTACCTGCGCTGGCCATCGAGCGACAATCCGATCTTCGAGGTCACGCGACGCCGCATGATCGCTACACCAGCTCAACTCCAGATCGACGACCCCTTCCTGTGGAGCCTCGGCGACTTCCGCATCCCGCTTGAGATCTGGCAGGCGCTGACGCATTACAACGTATGGATCGAGCCAGTGCTGGTGTCGGAATGGGTCAGGTTGATCGAGTCCTATTGCAACGACGGGCGGCCAGACGTGCGCACGCTCGCGTATTCGCTGCTCACATGGGTGGATCCTGCACGCGACACCAGCTTCGCCAGGGCGGCCGTGGATCGCATCCGCGTGGCCGGCAAGCCGGTGTACTGTGTGTGGTCGGGTGCGCGCCTGCGCGACGAGTACGACGTAGACCACTGCTTCCCATTTGCTGCATGGCCCTGCGGCGACGCATGGAACTTGGTGCCGGCGTCACGGCAGATCAACATCCAGAAATCGAATCGCCTGGTCACCCAGGCGGCACTGGAGCGTGCCAGCGATACCATCAGTGAATGGTGGAGCGATGCCTTCCTGAGCCAGGGCGAGGACATGCGCCGCCAGTTCTTCCTCGAAGCTTCGCAGACCCTACCGATACTCGTCACCGATCCAGAACCGGCGGACGTCATCGACGCGATGAAAGTACATCGCATTAGATTGAGCAAGGATCAGGGATTGCGGGCTTGGGAGCCACCCTACGCCGGGAATCGCGGCAGGACAGATGATCGGCAGCCTGTCGACACGGATGCATCGATGACCGAAGTGCGCTCATGGTAATGGCAACGCCATGTGGCTGGGCGGTTGAATCACACGTCGGCGCGCCAAGTTCATGCACCAATGCCAAACGTCTAGCGAGTCAACACGTCCAATTTTATCTGGACGGCAATTTTATTCAATTCCTATATTTTGCCGGGAGAGGAGGCGGCTTCGGACTACACTTCATTCTCGTAGCAATATGATGAAACGAAAAAAGCCCCAATATGTGGGGCTTTAGTTCAGTATGCTTGGCGGAAGCGGTGTCAGCAGTAGTTTGTCTATGAAAATGGAGACATTTTTCAAAGGCTACCCACCATGCTGCCCACTGGGCCGTTCAAACTGATTTTTGTGGCCAATCAATAGTGTGGGTGCGGATTGACTGCCGCTGCCGCCACCTCCGCAGCGTCAACGCACTTTGCACCCTCATTTTCCCGTTCCTTTTTGTCGGGCAGGCTATTTACCCAATCTGCAGGCTTAGGTCCGGCAAACGGCCATTGTGAAGTTTAACGTGTAGGGCGTGTAAATACGCCTCGATTATGGGCACGAGGTGTGGGTGCGACACCGTGATGACTCCCAAGCTGACCCGCCCGTCCTCAATTTCTTTTTGCTGAAGTGGGCAGGCTACCTTCGAGCCGAATTGGTTGTTAGGGAAGGTATAACGACCTGACGGCAGTCGGGCTGGGGTCCGTACATGATCCCCAGACACGGTTGTGCAAGTTGTTCTTTCGACCTCTTCCGGGCTGTGAAATTCTCCGACTTTCGCATACCGTGCAGCGTCGACAAAACCGTAAGCTATGCCAAGCAAAACAACCAGGGCGCCAGACCGTTGAAACATAAGGCGTCGATTGACGCAAGCTTCGCCAAAAACATGTTCTAGCCAAATGCTGGCAGCTATACAAGCAACAAGTAGAACAAACAGCGGCAAAACGTAACGCTTCATCGATAGATTTTCCGGTCAGTTTGCTTCAGCCAAGAGCTGCTTAAGACGCTCGATTAGCGCAGGAATATAGTGCTTAGGGATCACGATGTGCACGTCGGTGTCTGCACTGCTAGCAGTTTGCCGTTCGTATTCCTCCAGTTCGCGCACCAGAACCACATCGTTCTTAGAGTTCAAGAAAACCTTCACTTCTTGAGTTCGTGGCACCAGCACTTCATCAGCTTCATTCATAGCTATCTTCCTTTACAGTAGGCCCCAGGCTTTCTCTATCCGGGCAATCTCATCAACGAGCATTTGCTTCCTCACGTCCATTCCACGACCGCCGGGAAAATAGACGGTGCGAGGCGCTTCGAATTTCTTGACGACTTCCGTCTGCATATGTGCTCGCAGAGACGCGTACTCATGGGTGTCGCCGAAGTTTGGAGGAACCTCGTCAACCTCGGCCAATTTTGCGCGCCACGCTGCGATCAAACTGCGGCGGTGCGTCCTACGCTCAGTTGCTTCATCTACGCGTGACTTGATCCACGGCGCCGCTAATCCACTAAGGAACCCCAGCACAGCGGTTGCAAGTGGAACGACAATCTTTTCGAAATCCATTGACGCTCCTTTCCTTAATCAGCGCCCGGAAGCTACCCAGGAAAAAAATAGCAAAAGCGGCGCAGCCCAGCCGACGATCCGAGAAGTCTTTTCGCCGGCCCCCATGTGATCGCTCAAGAAGCCGGACAAAAATAGTCCTGCGAAAAACCACATCGGTAGGGCCGTCAGAATGATGAGAGCGGTAAGCATTTTTTCGCAACTGCCCGCGTCTCAGGACTGTCTCGGCGTCGTGTCAGTGAAGCCATCGATAAGCCAGCAGATCGTCAGAAGAGTGCTGCTACCTTCGTCGTGCTCGACCTTGGATAGCGAATACTTTGAGCAGTCGATATGGAATTGCGCCAATTCGCGGACCGCCATCGCCTCCAATTCCACGCCGGTCAAACCAGTAGTGTTGCTCATGATGTCTTTAAATTCGCGGCTACCGGCCGTGTACAGGGCGCCGTGCGGGCGCCAGGTTTTCCGTTCAGTAGAGCCGCCCTGATATGTTTTCGATGAGTGCCGATAACTCGGACACCATGGGCTCAGTGGCAGGCAACACTACTCCGTGAACCCCTATCGAGTAACGGAGGTAGTACGGCGCCCCGTGGAGCTGGCTAAGATTCGATAGCCAATTCGGTGGGGTGGCTGCCACACCTAAACCTTCATGTGCAGCTAGGGTCCAAAGTGCCGATAAATCGTGGCGAATCGGATTCTGCTTGAGACGAATATCGTTACCGCTACGGGAGAGATATGCTTTCAATCCGCACTCGGCGGCTTGGGCAGCGAGAAAGGCAAGAGCAAAGGCACAATTTGGCGTGTTCGCTAACTCCAGCACTCCGACAAGGAAATTTCTTGCCGTTCCAATGTAAGTATCAGGCGGGCCGGGAGGTTTGATAGACACGCCCTCTAGTGTGACATTCATTGTGCCGGTTATCATAGGCTGCATACGTTCAGTTTTCCGATCTATCACTTGCCAACGAAGCTACAATTTTTCTGTCTGAAATCCTCCTTAGCCCAGACACTGTAGTTGTCCAGTCCCGTTTGATCGTAAACGCGTTTGACGAATAATTCTGGGCGCTTCTGCTGCCATTCCTTGAGTGCGAGGATAGGCGTTTTATTGTCGATGGCGCGTTGTGGAATGTGGTGGTTGTACAGCTTCAAGTAGTTCAGCAATGT
>NZ_JBFRFV010000027.1:0-76558 GCF_052115005.1 Massilia sp. 2TAF26 | reverse complement strand
GCACCACGCCGGCCGCGGCCGCAGGCGCTGCCGCTCCCGCAACCGGCACCACGCCGCCGGCCACCCAGCGCGCGCCGGCGAACGCCACGCCCGCCGCGCCGCGTACCGGGGAGGGGACCTGATGCCTACCCGCCCGCACTACATCCTGCTGCCGGTCAGCCCGCTGTTCATCGCCTTCAGCCTGATCTGCGCCTTCATGCTCAACCTGCTGCCCTGGGGACGCTGGGTCGGCGCGCCGGACTTCGTCGCGCTGGTGCTGGTATTCTGGGGCATCCACCAGCCGCGCAAGGTCGGCATCGGCATCGCTTTTTCGATGGGCCTGCTGATGGACGTGCATGACGCCACCCTGCTCGGCGAGAACGCGCTGGCCTACACCCTGCTGTCCTACCTGGCGATCATGATCCACCGCCGCGTGCTGTGGTTCCCGCTGGCGACCCAGGCGATGCACGTGTTCCCGCTGCTGCTGATGACGCAGGCGATCCAGGTGATCGTCCGCTTCATCGTCACCGGGCGCTTTCCGGACTGGCTGCACTTCATCGAAAGCGTGGTCGCGGTCGCGCTGTGGCCGGCCATTACCTGGCTGCTGCTGGCGCCGCAGCGCCGTGCGGTAGACAAGGATCACACCCGTCCAATCTGATGTTCGTTGAATGACCGAGATTAAAAACAACGATCGCGAGATCCACAATTTCCGCATGCGTCTGACGGCGCTGGTGGGGCTCGTGTTCATCTGCTTCGGCCTGCTGGTCGCCCGCTTCGTCTGGCTCCAGGTGGTCAAGCACAACCAGTACATGGCCCAGGCCGAGGACAATCGCATCGCCCTGGTGCCTATCGTCCCCAACCGCGGCCTGATCCTCGACCGCAACGGCGTGGTCCTGGCCAGCAACTACTCCGCCTACACCCTGGAGATCACGCCTTCCAAGCTGGAGGCGAATCTCGATTCCGTGATCGACGAGCTGTCGAAACTGGTCACCATCGAGGCCAAGGACAGGAAGCGCTTCAAGCGCCTGCTGGAAGAGTCGAAGAACTTCGCCAGCGTGCCGATCCGCACCCGCCTGAGCGACGACGAAGTCGCGCGCTTCACCGCCCAGCGCTTCCGCTTCCCGGGCGTGGAGGTGCAGGCGCGCCTGTTCCGCCAGTACCCGCTGGGCGAGATCGCTTCGCATGTGCTGGGCTTTATCGGCCGCATCAACCAGAACGAAGCCAGGGCCATCGAGGAAAGCGACGACTCGGCCAACTACAACGGCACCGACCACATCGGCAAGGAAGGCCTGGAGAAGAGCTACGAGCGCCAGCTGCATGGCCAGACCGGCTACGAGGAAGTCGAACGCTCGGCCGGCGGGCGCGCGATCCGCACCCTGTCGCGCACGGCGCCGGTGCCGGGTTCGAACCTGATCCTGTCGATCGACATCGAGCTGCAGAAGGTGATCGAGGAAGCCTTCGGCGACTTCCGCGGCGCCCTGGTCGCGATCGAACCCGAGACCGGCGACGTGCTGGCCTATGTGTCGCGCCCCGGCTTCGATCCCAACCTGTTCGTCGACGGCATCGATTCGCAAAGCTGGAGCGAGCTGAATACCTCGCTCGACCGGCCGCTGATGAACCGTCCGCTGTCCGGCACCTATCCGCCCGGCTCGACCTTCAAGCCCTTCATGGCCCTGGCCGCGCTGGAGCTGGGCAAGCGCCGGCCGGAGCAGGGCATCAACGACGCCGGTTTCTTCATGCTGGGCGGGCACCGCTTCAACGACGACAAGCCCGGCGGCCACGGCTACATCGACATGTACCGCTCGATCGTGATGTCCTGCGATACCTACTACTACCAGCTCGGCAACGACTTGGGCATCGACGCCATCAGCGGCTTCATGAAGCAGTTCGGCTTCGGCTCGCCGACCGGGATCGACCTCGAGCACGAGAAGTCGGGCGTGCTGCCTTCGCAGGAGTGGAAGCGCGAACGCTTCAAGCGCAACCGCGCGGCCCAGAAATGGGTCGGCGGCGACACGATCTCGGTCAGCATCGGCCAGGGCTTCAACAGCTACACCATGCTGCAGCTGGCGCACGCGGTGGCGACCCTGGCCAACAACGGCGTCATCATGAAGCCGCACCTGGTCAAGATCGTCGAGGACGGGGCTACCCACCAGCGCGCGCTGACGGTGCCGAAGGAATCCGGCCGCATCCCGCTGAAGCAGGAGAATATCGACACCATCAAGCACGCGATGGTGGGTGTGATGACCGATCCGAGCGGCACCGGCCGCCTGGCCTTCCGCAATGCGGAGTACACGGCCGGCGGCAAGACCGGTACCGCCCAGGTGGTCGGCCTGAAGGGGGCCAAGTACAACCACAGCATGACGCCGGAACGCCTGCGCGACAACGCGCTGTTCACCGCCTTCGCGCCGGCCGACAAGCCGAAGATCGCGATCGCGATGGTGGTCGAGAACGCCGGCTTCGGCGCCCAGTACGCGGCCCCGATCGCGCGCAAGGCGCTCGACTACTACCTGCTGGGCAAGCGTCCCGGCGACAAGGCCAGGCCGGTGCCGAGTACCGCGGTGCAGAAGGAAGACCTGGCGGTGCCGGAAGAGGCCTTCGGCCCGAGCGCCGGCCTGCCGAAGCCGCCCGGCGGCGAGACCCCGGGCAACAAGGAGTAAGCGATGCCAGCCCATATTCCAGAACGGCGCTCGCTGAGCCGGCGCCTGAAACCCTACTTCACGGTCTTCGACGGCCCGCTGGCCCTGATCCTGTTCCTGCTGTTCTCGGTCGGTACGCTGACCATGAGTTCGGCCGGCCACGACTTCCCGGGCCGCATGGAAGGGCAGATGCGCAACATCCTGCTGTCCTTCACGGTGATGTGGATCGCGGCGAACATTCCACCGCAGATGCTGCTGCGCCTGGCCGTGCCGATCTACAGTTTCGGCGTCGCGCTATTGGTGGCGGTGGCGCTGTTCGGCACCATCAAGAAGGGCGCGCGGCGCTGGTTGCACGTCGGCGTCGACATCCAGCCTTCCGAGATACTCAAGATCGCCACACCGCTGATGCTGGCCTGGTATTTCCAGGCCCGCGCCGGCTTCATGAAGTGGCAGAACTTCATCGTCGCCGCCGTGCTGCTGCTGATTCCCTTCGGCCTGATCGTCAGGCAGCCCGACCTCGGCACCGCGCTGCTGGTCGGCACCGCGGGCTTCTGGGTGATCTTCCTGGCCGGCCTGTCGTGGAAGGCCCTGCTCGGGCTGTTCACGGCCGGCTGCGCCGCGCTGCCGGTGGCCTGGTCGATGCTGCACGACTACCAGCGCGAGCGGGTGATGACGCTGATCGATCCGACCTCCGACCCGCTGGGCAAGGGCTTCCACATCATCCAGTCGACCATCGCGATCGGCTCCGGCGGCATCAGCGGCAAGGGTTACCTGAAGGGCACCCAGGCCTACCTCGAGTTCATCCCGGAGCGCACCACCGACTTCATCTTCTCGGTGTACTCGGAAGAATTCGGCCTCGTTGGTAACCTGGTGTTACTGTTCTTGTATCTTCTGCTCATCGGGCGCAGCATGATGATCGCTGCAAACGCCCCGAATCTGTTCACGCGCTTGCTGGGCGGATCGATCGCGATGATGTTTTTTGTTTACTCTTTCGTCAACATGGGCATGGTCAGCGGCATCCTCCCGGTGGTCGGAGTTCCACTGCCTTTCATGAGCTATGGCGGAACTGCGTTGATTACTTTGGGGCTCGGCAGTGGTATATTGATGAGTATTCAAAGACACCGCAAACTGGTGCAGACCTGACATGAAAGAGAACGCGATGGCCGTTCGCGCACTACCAGGTCGGTTTTTGCCAGCGGTCATCGCGTTAGTAACAACGACGCTGATGACAGGCTGCAGCACAACCGCCGACGGCGAACACAAGAGCCTGATCCCGCTGCCCTGGAAGCACAAGGTGGCAACGAAAAACGGCAAGATCGATACCACCCTGCCCAAGCTGCCTCCCGCCGGTTCCGGCCGCGGCGGCTATTACCAGGACGACGGCCCCGGCGACAATCCGCCGCCGGGCCTGCGCGACATGCCGGACGCGGTCGTCAAGTACGAGCCCTATGCCAAGTTCGCCAACAAGCCGTATTCGGTCTTCGGGCAGACCTACACCCCGCTCCTCAACGACGAACCCTTCAGCCAGCGCGGCGTCGCCAGCTGGTATGGCGTGAAGTTCCACGGCCAGCGCACTTCGTCGGGCGAAGCCTACGACATGTACAAGATGACGGCCGCGCATCCCACGCTGCCGATCCCGTCCTATGCCCGCATCACCAGCCTGGAAACCGGCAAGTCGGTGGTGGTGCGCATCAACGACCGCGGCCCCTTCCATTCGGACCGCATCGTCGACGTCTCGTACACGGCGGCGCTCAAGCTTGGCCTGCTGGGCAAGGGCAGTCACCAGGTCGAGCTCGAGCGCCTGTTCCCGGACGATCCGACCCGCGTCGCCACCGTGCGCCGCGCCGCCGCCTCGGCCGCCCAGACCGCGCCGGCGCCGGCGGAAATCGCTGCCTTGATGCTGGAAGACCGCGTGGCGATGGACAGCGCCGCGGTGGCCCGCCCCGATGCGCCGGCCCGCGCGCAGGATGGCAAGGCGGCCAGGTCCGGCTACTACCTGCAGCTGGGTTCCTACGGCCGCGAGGGCAAGGCGGAAGAGGTGAGCGAGAAGCTCAAGCAATCCGGCGTCTCGCAGGCGATCGAAGTGGTGCGTTCGGGGGCGGTCAACCGCGTCTACAGCGGGCCTTTCGAGACCCGTGCGATGGCGCAGCAGGCGGCGCGGGCTTTGCCTTCCTCTTTGGGTCTGAAGCCCATCGTCGTGCGACGGTAATGCATCGCGGTAGGGTGGGCGCGGCCGGCGTAGGCGCCCCCGTGCCCACGAATCATATCAACGGCAATTCTTCGTTTCCGCCGACGACACCGCATCCGCCACCGACTCGATGCGCGCCCGTGCGGCAGCCTCGATATCGCGGAAGCGGTAGCTGTAGCGCGGGACCGAGGGGCCGCGCGGCGTGATGCGGGCGCTGTGCACGCCCTGCTTGTTCAGCTGGGCCAGCAGGGCCTGGGCTCCGCTCTCGGTCTTGAACACGCCAAGCGAGATCGCCCACTTCATGGGCGAATCCCCCTGCATGATGAAGAAATTGGTGACGCCCAGGCCGCGCAGCTCGCCGGCCTTGCGCTCTGCCGCTTCCTTGCTGCCCTGGGGCGGGATGTTCACCAGGTAGCTGGTCACGTCCTGGGCCTGCACGGCCTGGCGCGACTGGCGCTCGCCCAGCTCGAGGGAGGCCAGGCGTGCTTCGAAGCGCTTCGCTTCGCCGGCGCTGAAGGTGCCGACGTCGATGCAGGCCAGCGGCCTGGCCGGCGCCTCCGCCTTGACCGGCGCGGGAGCCGCCGCTGCACTGGCTTCCACGGCCGCCGCGGCCGGCGCGCTGGCTGGATCCGCTGCCGGCGCCGCCTTGGCCGCGTCGGCCTGCTCGTTGGTCAGCAGGGTCAGCCGCGATGCTTCCAGCTGGGGCTTGATGCGCGCGCGTTCTTCATCGCTTCCCTTGCTCGAACCCAGGAAACCCTGGGCGTAGGCGAACAGGGCGGCGTTCAGCAGCAGCAGCGACCAGAAGACGAATCTCAGCACGTTAGGTCCTATGACGAAGGTGACGCGATGGCGGCCGCGTGCAGCCCGACCAGCACGATATTATCCAGCATCCGGTAGGGCAGCGCCAAAGCCGGGGCCACGTGGCCGGCCGCGCCGCCCGAGACGATGCACAGTTCCGCCGGCAGGGCCGCACAAGCGCGCGCGATGGCGCCGGCCTGGGCCGAAATGCAGCCGGAGCGGATCGCGTCCAGCGTGTTGTCGGCAAAGACCGGCGGCAGCACGGCATCCGCGCTGGTTGCCGGCAGCTGGGCGGTGCCGCGAGCGAGCGAGTCCAGCATCAGGCCGAGTCCCGGCAGGATCATCCCGCCCAGGAACTCGCCATCGCTCGACACGGCATCCACGGTGGTCGCGGTGCCGCAGGTGGCCACCACCAGCGCCTTGCCGGGCGCCAGGGTGCGGGCGCCCAGCGCGGCGGCGAAGCGGTCGGCGCCCAGCTGGGTGGGATTGCGGTAGCGGTTGCGCAGCCCGGCCAGCTCGGCCTGCGCAGCGAACCATTCGGGCTGGGCCAGCGGGAGCAGGGCGGCGAGGCGCTCGCGCATGGCGGCGCCGGCCACGTTCGAGACCAGCGCGCGCTCGACGGCATGGCCGGCCCAGGCGGCCCGCAGGCCGTCCAGTTCCGCATGCAGCACGGCGCCGTGGGCGAGCCACTCGCCGGGCGCGGCGCCTTCCTGCGCGACGGCCCACTTGACCCGGGTATTGCCTGCGTCGACCAGCAGCATCGTCATGGCGGCTCTTCCTTATGCCTTGATGCGCAGCGAAACGTCGCCGGCGACGATGGCGACGCGGCCGTTTTCGGTGTCGAGCAGCAGGCGGCCGGCATCGTCGACGCCGGCGGCCAGGCCCTCGTGCAGGACCTCGCCGCGGTCGAGGATGACGACGGTCTGCCCCTGCCAGCCATGCAGCAGGTTCCAGCGCGCGCTGAAGGCGGAAAAGCCGCTTCGTTCGAACAGGCGCAGGGCCTCGGCCAGGCCGTCCAGGATTGCGGCCAGCAGGGTGTCGCGTTCCATGCGCGCCAGCCAGGGCACGGCGGCCACCGGGCGGCCGATCTGTTCTTCCAGCTCGTCCGGCATGGCGAGGTTCAGGCCGATGCCGATCACGGTCCACACCGCGCCCTCGGGGGCCGGCGCCGTCTCCACCAGGATGCCGGCCAGCTTGTCGCCGTCCTTCAGCAGGTCGTTCGGCCACTTGAGCTGGACCGGCTGGCCGAGCCGGCCCAGGGTCTCGGCCAATGCCGTGCCGATCGCGAGCGGCAGGCCGGTCAGTGTGTGCAGGCCGCCGTCGAATTTCCAGGCCAGCGAGAAGGTGAGCGAGTGTCCGGGGCTTGATAGCCAGCTGCGGCCGGCGCGGCCGCGGCCGGCGGTCTGGTGCTCGGCCACCAGCAGCACCGGCGCGCTCAGGGCCGGGGCGCGCCCCAGCAGGTCGGCATTGGTCGAGCCGGTTTCAAGCACCACTTCGACCGCGACCCCTGCCTTCGACAAAGCCATGATGCGTTCGGCATTCATGCGGTCTCCTTGCGCGCCTTCTGCGGCGCACGCGCGAGCAGCGGGTCGAACACGGCATTCGGCAGCAGGCGCAGCAGCCGGGCGGCGACGCCCATCTGCCAGGGAATCACACGGAAACCGCTGCCGGCGTCGATGGCGTCGGCAGCGCGGGCCGCGAAACGCTCGGCCGGCATCAGGAAGGGCATGGAGAATCGGTTATTGCTGGTCATGGGTGTATCGATATAGCCGGGCACGATGGTCACGACCCGGATGCCGTGAGTGCGCATTTCGAGGCGCAGCGATTCGGCATAGCTGTGCACCGCCGCCTTCGAGGCGCAGTAGGCGCCGGCGCCCTTCAAACCCCGGATGCCCGCCAGGCTGCCGATCGCCACCAACCGGCGCGCGCCGGTCCCTTGCTTCATCGAGGCGATGAAGGGCGCGAAGGTGGCGACGGTGGCGTTGACGTTGGTGGCGAACACGGACTCGAACAGCGGCAGGTCCTCGCGGCGTTCGGTCAGGGTGCCGTGCGAGATGCCGGCCGAGGCGATCACGATGTCGGCGCTCCCATGCGCGGCGATGAAGCCGCGCGCCGCCTCTGCCAGCGCGGCGTGGTCGGTGACGTCGACCGCCCAGGCGCGGTGGCGTTCTGGATTCGGCAGGGAAGAAATCAGGGTGTCCAGCGCATCCTTGCGGCGCGCCAGCAGGCCGAGCGCGGCGCCGCGGCCGGCATATTCGCGCGCCAGCGCGGCCCCGATGCCGCTCGAGGCGCCGGTGATGAAAACGCGCGGCGGCGCGGCGCTCATTGCCTGGCCTTGGCCACCAGGTAGTCCATCACCTGCAGCGCCGCCTGCTGCTGCTGCTGGGCTTCGGTGTGCGCTTCGGGTGCGTGCTTGCCGGCGTGCGAGGGCGAGGTCAGCCAGCGGCCGTCGATCACGACCACCGGCCAGCGATCGACATGGTAGGCGTCCATCATGGCGTCGGCGCGGCGCAGGCGCTGCTGGATGCCGAAGGAGCGGTAGGTGTCGATGAAGCGGGCGCGCTCGATGCCGTTCTTCGCGATCCAGTCGAACACCTGTTCGTCGCTGTTCAGGCGCAGGCGGTCGACGTGCATGGCGGCGAACACCCGGTCGTGGTATTGCTCCAGCAGGCCCATCGCTTCGAGCGTGAAGAACAGGCGCTGCTGCGGCAGGACATTGGCGTCGCGCGGGACGTGCACGCGCTTGAACACGATCCTGTCGCCCTGCTGCTTGACCCAGGCCGCGAGGCGCGGTTCGAAGGCGTAGCAGTGCGGGCAGTAGTAGGCGAAGAACTCGATGACCTCGACCTTGCCGCCGGTGCCGGTGGGCTGCGGCGAGGGCAGGGTCACGTAACCGGCGCCGTCCTGTGGCTCGGCGGCGGCGGGGAGGGACAGCGCCGCCGCGGCCAGGCCGAGCGCGGCGGCACAGAACAGGCGGCGGCTCGTCATCGAGGCCCGCTCAGCGCTGCTTGCGCACGATGGCGACGTCGACGCCGTTGTCGAGCAGCTTGGCGCGCGCCTTGTTCATCGATTCGACCTGGTTGTACGGGCCGAGGCGCACGTGATGCAGGACGCCGCTTTCGCGGGTGCTGTCGCTGATCGCGGCTTCGAAGCCGAGCAGGGCCAGCTTGGCGCGGGTCGCCTCGGCATCCGGCATGTTGCGGAAGGCGCCGGCCTGCAGGTAATAGACGTACTCGCCGCTGCCGGCCGCGCTGGCCGTGGTCGTGGCGGGCGCCGGTGCGGCGGCCGCGGCAGGGGCGGCCGGCACGGCGTGCGAGGCCGGCGCGGCGGCGGGCACGGCCAGCGGATGGCTGTCGTGCGCCGCCGGTTGGGCCGCCGGTTTCGCTTCCATGCTGGCGATCGCCTGGCCCAGCGGGTCCGCCGACTCGGCCGGCTTGGCCGGCGCGGCGGTACGCGCCGCGGCCTTCTCGGTGACTTCCTTGTTCGCCTCGCGCACGGCCTCGCGGTTGGCGTACATCGGCTTGTTCGGATCCATCGCCTGGCCCGGGGCCGGGTCGGCCGGACGGCCGGTCTTGGCGGCCTTTTCGGTGAACGGCGAGGCGCCCTTGGTGATCGTCAGGGCGACGGCGACGGCGATGCCGAGGCCGACGATCAGGCCGATGATCAGGCCGGTGAGCGTACTGCCGCGCTGGCGCGCGACGGCGCGGATGGTGCGGGTGCGAAAAGCGGTCATGGACTTACATCTTCTCCGGTGCCGAGACGCCGATCAGGGCCAGGCCGTTGCGCAGTACCTGGCGGGTTGCGGTGGCCAGGGCAAGGCGCGCCAGCTTCAGCGCTTCGTCGTCCTCGATCAGCCACTTGTGGGCGAAGTAGTAGCTGTGCAGCTCGCCGGCCAGTTCGCGCAGGTAGAACGCGACCTGGTGCGGGCCCAGTTCGGCCTGGGCGCGCTGCAGCATCTCCGGGTAGGCCGCCAGCTTGGCCAGCAGGCTGGCTTCGTGCGGCTGGGTCAGCGGCGACAGGTCGGCGTTCGCCAGGCTGGCGACGTCGCCGCCCCAGTTGGCCAGCGCCGAGCAGATGCGCGCATGGGCGTACTGCACGTAGTAGACCGGGTTCTCGTCGTTGGTGGCCAGGGCGACGTCGACGTCGAACACGAACTCGGTATCGGCCTTGCGCGAGATGAGGAAGAAGCGCACCGCGTCGCGGCCGCGCGTGACGTCGCCGTTGCCCGACCATTCGATCAGGTCGCGCACCGTCACGTAGGAGCCGGCGCGCTTGGAGATCTTGACCTCTTCGCCGTTCTTCATGACGGTGACCATTTTGTGCAGCACATAATCAGGATAACCGCGCGGGATACCAATATTTACCGCCTGCAGGCCGGCGCGCACGCGGGCGATGGTGCCGTGGTGGTCGCTGCCCTGGACGTTGATGGCCTGGTCGAAGCCGCGCTTGAATTTCTGAATGTGGTAGGCGACGTCCGGCACGAAATAGGTATAGGTGCCGTCGGACTTGCGCATCACGCGGTCCTTGTCGTCGCCGTAGTCGGTGGTCTTCAGCCACAGCGCGCCGTCCTGTTCGTAGGTGACGCCGGCGTCGACCAGGGCCTGGACCGCGGCCTCGACCTTGCCATCGAGGTACAGCGAGGACTCCAGGTAGTAATTGTCGAACCTGACGCCGAAGGCCTGCAGGTCCTGGTCCTGCTCGTTGCGCAGGTAGGTGACGGCGAAGCGGCGGATCGATTCGAGATCGTTGGTATCGCCGCTGCCGGTGGCGGGCTGGCCGTCGCTGGCCGAGACGGTTTTCTTCGCCATGAAGTCGTCGGCGATGTCCTGGATGTAGTCGCCGTTGTAGGCCGACTCCGGCCACTCCAGGTCGCCCGGCTTGAAGCCGCGCGCGCGCGCCTGGACCGAATTGGCCAGGGTCAGGATCTGCACGCCGGCGTCGTTGTAATAGAACTCGCGGGTGACCTTGTGGCCCTGGGCTTCGAACAGCGCCGACATGGAGTCGCCCAGCGCGGCCTGGCGGCCGTGGCCGACGTGCAGCGGGCCGGTCGGGTTGGCCGAGACGAATTCGATGATCACGTGGTGGCCGGCGCCGCTGTCGCCGCGGCCGTAGGCTTCGCCCTGCTGCAGGATGGTACGCGCCACCGATTGCTTGGCGGCGTCGGCCAGGCGCAGGTTGATGAAGCCCGGACCGGCGATCTCGGCGGAGGCGATCAGGCCCTTGGCATTCGGATCGGCTTCGAGGGCGGCGACCAGGCGGGTGGCCAGCTCGCGCGGATTGGTCTTCAGCGGCTTGGCCAGCTGCATCGCGATATTGCAGGCGATGTCGCCGTGGGTCGGGTCGCGCGGGCGCTCGAGGGCGATGTTCGGGATTAAATCGGTGCCGGCGACGATCGGGGCCAGGGCGGCCTGGAACAGGGCAACGATTTCTTGTTTTTGTTGGGCGAGCATGAACTGTGGTCGAAAATGAAATGGTTGGGGCCTGGATCCAGGCGAACATCGGTCATTATACTGGTTTGACGCAAGGCGGAATACGTTCCCGGCCCTTGCTCCAAAGCTTCGTTTAAGCCTGCGCAACGCTTAACCGCTACAATGTGCGTCTTTATGCATTGATCATTCGCCATGACTGAAAAGCGCCCGACGCTCACCCTCAAACCCAAGGCCAGGACCGCCGGCACGGGCGCCGCGCGCCCCGGACAGAACAAGCCTGGCCCCGCGCGTCCGCAGGCCAAGGGAGGCCCGGGCCGGGGTGCGCCGCAGCAGGGACGTCCGGCCGGCCGGCCGGAGCAGGGTGCACGCGGCCAGGGGCCCGCACCCGCGCCGGCGCGCCCGCCGGCGCCCGCTTCGGCTCCGGTATCCGCACCGGCACCGGCGCCGGTCCGCGAGGAGGCGCCGCGCCTGCGCCAGAGCCATGAGTTCAAGACCCCGGTCCAGCTCGATTACCGTCCCGGGCTGAAGGGCGATTCGCTCGCGTTCGCCCTGCTCGGCGCGGCCAGCAGCGTCGCCCGGGTGTGGAACGGCACCACGCTGCCCCAGGCCCTGTCCGACGTCTTCCATGCCTATGAGGCGACTCCGCAGGCGCGCGGCGCGATCCAGGACATCGCCTACCGCACGATGCGCCAGCTGGGCCGCAGCGAGACCCTGCTGGCCATGATGACCAGTAAATCGCCGGAGCCGCCGATGCTGGCCGGCCTGCTGTGCGCGGCGCTGGCCCTGCTCGATCCACCGGAAGGCACCCAGCCGCCCTACGAAGCCTTTACCGTGGTCGACCAGGCCGTCGGCGCCGCCGCCGCCCACCCCGATTTCGCGCATGCCAAGGCGATGGTGAACGCGGTGCTGAGGCGCTTCCTGCGCGAGCAGGAAGCCCTGCTGGCGGCTGCGCTGCCGCAGCCGCTGGCGCGCTGGAACTACCCGCAGTGGTGGATCGACGCGGTGCGCGCCGCCTACCCGCAGCAGTGGCAGGACATCCTCCAGGCCGGCAACCGCCAGCCGCCGCTGACCCTGCGCGTCAACCTGCGCAAGACCAGTGTCGAGGCCTATCTGCAGACCCTGGCCGCGGCCGGCATCGAGGCCACGCGCGTCGGCCCGTCCGCCCTGCGCCTGGCCCAGGCCATGAACGTGGCGCAGATTCCCGGCTTCGAGCAGGGCGTGGTGTCGGTGCAGGACGCCGGCGCCCAGCTGGCCGCGCCGCTGCTCGACCTGCACGACGGCATGCGCGTGCTGGACGCCTGCGCGGCCCCGGGCGGCAAGAGCGGCCACATCCTCGAGCTAGCTGCCGTCGACCTGACCGCGCTCGACGTCGACGGCCGCCGCCTGGCGCGCGTCGACCAGAACCTGCAGCGCCTGGGCCTGCACGCCACCGTCAAAACCGGTGCTGCCGAGGCCGTCAACTGGTGGGACGGCCGGCAGTACGACCGCATCCTGGCCGACGTGCCGTGCACGGCCTCGGGCATCGTGCGGCGCCATCCGGACATCCGTTGGTTGCGTCGGAAGAGCGATACCCACCAACTTGCAACACTTTCCACCAAAATACTCGACAATCTTTGGCAGATGCTGCGGCCCGATGGTAAATTGCTGTTCGTGACATGTTCGCTCTGGCCGCAGGAATCGGAAGCGCAGGCCGCCGCCTTCGCGGCGCGCCACGGTGCGGTCCGTCTCGATGCGCCGGGCCAGCTTCTTCCGACAAGCGGTGCCGGGCAGGATCATGATGGTCTGTTCTATGCCCTGTTCCAGAAGGCAGGGGCGTAGGACCTCCCGATAACACGCTTTTTGAGGCCTGGCCCTAGTGATTGCCCGATTTTTCCGTCTGTTCGTCTGCCAGCTGATGCTGGTCTTCGCCTGCGCCGGTGCGCAGGCGGCCGACGGGATCGAGATCACCCGCGCCAGCATCGCCGCCTCCGATGAAGGCTACCGCCTGTCCTCCAATTATTCCTTCGACCTGACCCCGGGCCTGGAACAGGCCGTGATGCACGGCGTGGCCCTGTACTTCACCACCGAGATCGAGCTGACCCGGCCGCGCTGGTGGTGGTACGACGACAAGGCGGTGTCGAAACGGCGCACGGTGCGCCTGCATTACGACCTGCTGAACCGCCAGTACACCGTGCAGGTGATCGGCAGCCTGCAGCAAAGCTTCGCCACCCTCGACGAGGCCCTGTTCCTGATCCGCCGTCCGGTGCCCTGGCTGTTCGCCGCGCGCGGCGACCTCAAGTCCGGCGAGACCTACAACGTGACCCTGCGCATGTTCATGGACCGTGAATACCTGCAGAAGCCGCTCCAGGTGGATGCCTTCAACAATTCCGACCTGCGCCTGGCTTCGCACAAGAAGACCTTCACCTACCGTGCGGAGTAAGCCGTGACCCAGGTCCTGCGCTACGTGCTCGTGATCGGCAGCGCGATCGGCTCGATCCTGCTGTTCCTGCTCGCTTCCGCCTCGGACAACTCGGGCTTCCTGGACCGGAACTACTCCTGGGTGCTGGGACTGAACACCGCGGTCGCCGGCGCCCTGCTGATCCTGGTGATCGTCGCCCTGACGCGCCTGTATGCACGCCACAAGGCCGGCAAGTTCGGCTCGCGCCTGATGACCCGCCTGATGCTGCTGTTTGCCGGCATCGGCATCCTGCCCGGGCTGGTGATCTTCATGGTCTCGGTGCGCTTCGTGTCGCACTCGATCGAGTCCTGGTTCGACGTCAAGATCGAGGCCGCTCTGGACTCGGGCCTGAAGCTGGGGCAGGCCGCGCTGGACGAATCGAAGTCCCAGCTGGTCGCGAGCGCCAGCACCACCGCCGCCACCCTGGCCGGCCAGGACCCCGCCGCCGCGCGGGCGATCCTGACCCGCCTGGTCAGCGGCGAGACCGGGATGCAGAGCGCGCTGCTGCTGTCGGCCGATGGGAAGGTGCTGGTCTCGGCCGCCGAGGATCCGCAGGTCGACCTCACGCCCGACCTGCCGAGCCAGCAGATGCTCAAGCAGGCCGCGCTGCCGGGCGGGTATGCGCAATCCGAAGGCAGCGCCGAGCACGAATTCCGCGACTTCCAGGGTGCCGGCGCGCCCAGCGGCCTGGACATGGCGACCGGCCTGCGCCTGCGCGCGGTGGTGTCGGTGCCGGAACCGCCCGGCACCGAGCCGCGCTACCTGCAGCTGATCCAGTCGGTGCCGATCAATCTGGCCACCAACGCCCAGGTGCTGCAGGACGCCTACAGCACCTACCAGAGCCGCGCCTTCTCGCGCACCGGCCTGCGCAAGATGTACATCGGTACCCTCACGCTGACCCTGCTGCTGGCGATCTTCTCCGCCATCGGCAGCGCCTTCCTCATCGCCGGCAACCTGGCGCAGCCGCTGCTGGTGCTGGCCGAGGGCACGCGCGCGGTGGCCGAGGGTGACCTGTCGCCGCGGCCGATCGTCGAGACCAACGACGAACTCGGCACGCTGACCCAGTCCTTCAATGCCATGACCGGCCAGCTGTTCGAGGCCAGGTCCGCCGTCGAGCGCAACCGCGCCGCGCTGCAGAGCGCCAAGGCCCACCTGGAATCGGTGCTGGCGAATATGTCGGCCGGCGTGGTCGTGATGGATGCCGACGGCGTGGTGGTCAATTCGAACGATGCCGTGCACCGCATCCTGCAGGTCGACGCCAGCGCGCTGGCCGGCCGCCCTCTGGACGAGATCGAGGGACTGGAAGCCTTTGCCAGCGCCGTCACCAGGGCCTTCTCGGCGCAGAGCGCGCAGTCGGCGGCCAAGCAGGGACGCCGGCACGGCGACCAGCGCTCGCACTGGCAGCAGCAGATCGAAGTCCCGCGCCGCCCCGGCACCAGCGATGACCACGACCTGACCTTGCTGGCACGCGGCTCGCGCCTGCCGGTGGGGGCGGGCAGCGGCTTCATCGTGGTGTTCGACGATATCTCGGACGTGATCTCGGCCCAGCGCTCGGTGGCCTGGGGCGAGGTCGCGCGGCGCCTGGCGCACGAGATCAAGAACCCGCTGACGCCGATCCAGCTGTCGGCCGAGCGCATGCAGATGAAGCTGGCCGACCGCCTCGACCCCCAGGGCGCCGAGCTGCTGAAAAAGGGCACCGACACCATCGTCACCCAGGTCGATGCCATGAAGCGCATGGTCGACGACTTCCGCGACTACGCCAAGGCGCCGCCGGCGGTGCTCGGTCCCCTCGACTTGAACGACCTGATCTCGCAGATCCTGAACCTCTACCTGGCCGGCGACGGCTCCGACGTCATCCACGCCGTGCTGGCGCCCAACCTGCCGCGTGTGATGGGCGACGCCACCCAGCTGCGCCAGGTGATCCACAACCTGCTTGCGAATGCCCAGGACGCGCTGGTCGATTCGCCGCCGCCCGACGGCGGACCGCCGCGCATCGACGTGCTGACCGAGGCCATCCACTATGAAGGCGCGGACGGCGCCGCCGGCACCGCGGTGCGCCTGGCGATCGTCGACAACGGCCCCGGCTTCGCGCCGAAGATCCTGTCGCGCGCCTTCGAACCCTATGTCACGTCGAAGGCCAGGGGTACCGGTCTCGGCCTGCCGATGGTCAAGAAGATCGTCGATGAACACGGGGGGCGGATCGATGTCGCCAACCGCGCGGACGGATCTGGCGCTTCGGTATCGATTTTGCTGTTAAAGTTAGCACCCGAGGCGAACTTGGCCGAAGCGTGATTCGCGCATAGAATCTGGGCTGTGAGGGTCAGACAGGAAGGCAAGAGAGAATGGCGAACATACTCGTAGTTGATGATGAAATGGGAATCCGGGAACTGCTCTCGGAAATCCTTGGCGACGAGGGCCACGTGGTGCAGCTGGCGGAAAACGCCCAGCAGGCCAGGAACGCGCGTCAGCAGGGCGCGCCCGACCTGGTCCTGCTCGACATCTGGATGCCGGATACGGACGGCGTCACCCTGCTCAAGGAGTGGCAGCGTGACGGCCTGCTTACCATGCCCGTGATTATGATGTCGGGCCATGCGACGATCGACACCGCGGTCGAGGCGACCCGCATCGGCGCCCTGAACTTCCTCGAAAAACCGATCGCCCTGCAGAAATTGCTGAAGGCGGTGCAGCAGGGCCTGACCCGCGCCCAGGAAGTGGCGCGCGCCCCGGCCATCGCCCCGCGCCCGGCCGTCGCCAGCGCCCCGGTGCCCGAGCCGAGCATGCCCAGCGCCCCGATGTACGCGGCCCAGCCGCCTGCGAACGGTGCGATCGGCATCGCCCGCCCGGTCGGCAATGGCGAAGCCCATGCCCACGGCTATACGCTGTCCTTCGACCTGCCGCTGCGCGAAGCCCGCGACGCCTTCGAGCGCATGTATTTCGAACACCACCTGGGCCGCGAAGGCGGTTCCATGACCCGCGTGGCCGAGAAGACCGGCCTGGAACGCACCCACCTGTACCGCAAGCTCAAGCAGCTCGGCGTCGAGCCTGGCAAGCTGGGCAAGAAGAACGCCGCTCAATGAGCGCGGCAAGTCCCGTGACCGCAACACTGGTCACGGGTTCCTCGGCAGCGGTACGCGAACAAGCGATTTTCGACCAGCTTCAGTTGTCAAAATTGCACCAAAATGGTGCAAGATCCGCTGTGATTCTCGAGGGCCTCGCGCCCGGCAATTCCCCTCTCGACAGCCTTCCCGCGGATGTCCTGTTCGCGCGCATTGCCCCCGGTTGCCTGTGCTGCACCGGCAATCTGGTTTTGCGTGTAACATTGAATCGCATGCTGCGCCAGCGCCCGGAACGCCTTTTCATCGGCGTCGCCCGCAGCGAGCATCTTGATCAGTTGCGATCGTGGCTGCAAGCCGAGCCATACGATCAGCTGCTAAGGCTGACACCCGACCTGATCTCATCGCCTTCATAGGACCGCGCCTACAGCGTTCTCAGCATTTCGGAAGCTTGAAATCGATCAGGACAGCCCCACCTCGGCATTGAAGTAGATTGCATTCATCATTGGCTGCCCGCCGCCGGGCACCAAGCTTCGCCAATCTGATCGAGTGAAGGAGTCATCATGAACATGATCTATAACAGCGAGCAGTACAGCGTCGTCGAATTTGGCGTCGATCACAACCTCGAAGCCCTGCGCTTCGGCGGCTACGAGATCGTCGACAAGTCCGGCCGTCGCGAAGCGTTCATCGGCGGCAAACTGGCTCAGGCTTTCCGGCGCGACGTCAACAACCTGATCGCGAGCGAGCCGACGATGGAAGAGATCGACGAGTTCCTGGGTTCCTACGATACCCTGATGAGCCAGCCGGTCGTCCTGCATTGAACAGCACGGCCCGGGCCTGTCGTCTTTACCAAGACCGGCCCGGCAGCGTCCCATGGTAAGCTTGGCCCATGTGTCAATTACTTGCCATGAATTGCAATGTCCCCACTGACATTGTCTTCAGCTTCACCGGCTTCGCCCACCGCGGCGGCCGCACCGATACCCATCACGACGGCTGGGGCATCGCCTTCTTCGAAGGCGCCGGCGTTCGCCATTTCGTCGACCACCAGGCCGCCATCGCATCCCCGATCGCCGAACTGATCAAGCGCTATCCGATCAAGTCGCTGAACGTCATCGCGCATATCCGCAAGGCCACGCAAGGCCAGGTCGCGCTGGAGAACTGCCACCCCTTCGTGCGCGAGCTGTGGGGCCGCTACTGGGTGTTCGCCCACAACGGCGACCTGAAGGACTTCCATCCGACCCTCGACGGCGCCTTCCGCCCGGTCGGCAATACCGACAGCGAGCTGGCCTTCTGCTTCCTGCTGCAGGAGTTGCGCGCCCGCTTCGGCGACCGTCCGCCCGCGCTGCCGGCCCTGCGCGCGGCGATCGGCGAGCTGGTCCGCGTGATCGCCCGCCACGGCACCTTCAACATGATGCTGTCCGACGGCACCGCCATGTTCGCCCATTGCTCGACCAAGCTGTGCTACGTGGTGCGCCAATACCCCTTCGACAAGGCCTGCCTGGCCGACGAAGACCTGTCGGTCGACTTTTCGCAGGTGACGACCCCGAACGACCGCGTCGCCATCATCGTCACCACGCCGCTCACGACCAACGAGACCTGGACCGAATTCGCGCCCGGCGAGCTGAAGGTCTTCATCGATGGATGGCCCGTGTAGGAATTTTCTGAATGTGAGCAGGATGTCACGTTTTTGGCTTGAAATTAATGCCTAAAAGCCACTAGATGGACGGAATGGGGTAAAGTGCCTGGTGTACAAGCTGCCGAAGAGTCCGAGATGACCGATACCCTGAGACAGGATCATGCCGACCATCCCTTGCGGGTGCGTGACTTCTACCTGGGCCGCCAGCCCGTGCTGGACCGTAACCAGTCCCTGTTCGGCTACGAGCTGCTGTTCCGCAGCACGCCGCTCGGCCAGGCGGACGTCGGGCAGGGCGCCGGCCTGAGCGCCACCGCCGCCGTCATTGCCCACGCCGCCCAGCTCGGCCTGGCGCGCGCCATCGGCGACGCCCACTGTTTCCTGAACGTCGACGCCGATGTGCTGGGCAGCGACATCTTCGCCTTCCTGCCGCGCGAGCGCACGGTGCTCGAACTGGCCGCTTCGGTGGCGCCGGACGAGGCGACCCTGGCGCGCCTGGCCGAGCTGGCCGGCCACGGCTTCCGGTTCGCCCTCGACGGCATCGATAGCGGCAGTGCAGGCGAGGGTATGGACGATGCGGCGCGCCTGCAGAAGCTGCTGCCGCTGGCGCGCTTCGTCAAGCTCGACCTGCGCACGACGCCGCAGCCGGCCCTGAGCACCCTGGTGGCGCGCCTGCACGGCATGGACAAGACCGTGGTGGCGAACAAGGTCGAGACCCGCGACGAATACCAGGCCTGCCTCGACCTCGGCATCGACTACTTCCAGGGCTATTATTTCGCCCGTCCCTCGGTGCTGGGCGGACGCAAGCTGTCGCCCTCGCAGGCGGCGGTGCTGGAGCTGATGAAGCTGGTGACCTCGGACGTCGACAACGCCGACATCGAACGTGCCGTGAAGCGCGACGTCACGGTGGCGATGAACCTGCTGCGCCTGGTGAACACGCCGGCGGTGGGCGCGCGCCAGCGCATCGATTCGGTGTCCCAGGCCCTGATCGTGCTGGGCCGGCGCCAGCTGCAGCGCTGGCTGCAGATCATGCTGTACGCCGAACCGGGCACGCGCGGCCACAACCAGACCCCGCTGCTGATGCTGGCGACCACCCGCGGCCGCCTGATGGAGCTGCTGGCCCAGCGCCTGCGCCCCGGCCAGCGCTACCTGTCCGAGATCGCCTTCACGGTCGGCATCATGTCGCTGATGGACGTCCTGTTCGGCATTCCGATGGCCGACATCGTCGAACAGATCCCGGTCAGCGACGAGGTCTCGCAAGCGCTGCTGCGCCGCGGCGGCTTCTTCGGCGAGCTGCTCAGGCTGGCCGAATGCATCGAGTCGCCCGACAGCCACGAGGGCCAGGAAGACGGCGTGCTGCCGTCGCTGCGCGGGCTGGCGATATCGGGCGACGACATGGTCGAACTCGAGATGGCCGCGTTCCAGTGGTCCGATTCCGTCGTAAGGTACGCGATCTAAGGAGGTGTAAAGCATGTCGTCCGTCCTCCTGAGTGTGCACAACCTGGTCAAGACCTACGGCACACGCCGGGCGGTCGACGGCGTCTCCTTCCGCGTGCTGGCCGGCCAGACCGTCGGCCTGCTGGGCCCGAACGGCGCCGGCAAGTCGACCACGGTCGGCATGCTGTGCGGCCTGCTCGTGCCCGACTCGGGCGAGATCTTCCTGGGCGGCGAGCGGGTCGGACCGGGCGCCGCCGCGGTCAAGCGCAGGATCGGCGTGGTGCCGCAGGACCTGGCCCTGTACGACGACCTGTCCGCGACCGAGAACCTGCGCCTGTTCGGCGCCCTGTACGGCCTGCGCGGCGGCCTGCTGCTTGATCGCATCGACAAGGTCCTGGGCCAGGTGAACCTGCTCGACCGCGCGCGCGACAAGCCGGCCACCTATTCCGGCGGGATGAAGCGGCGATTGAACATTGCCGCGGCCCTGATGCACGATCCCCAGCTCCTGATCCTGGACGAGCCCACCGTCGGCGTCGACCCGCAGAGCCGCAACGCCATCTTCGACACCCTGGAAGCCCTGCAGGCCCAGGGCAAGGCCCTGATCTACACCAGCCACTACATGGAAGAGGTGGAACGCCTGGCCGACCACATCGTCATCATCGACCACGGCAAGGTGCTGGCCGACGAAAGCCCGGCCTCGCTGCACAGCCGGCTGGCGGCCCAGGCCGCGCTGCGGGTCGAACTGGCGGAGCCGGCCCATGCCTCGCTGCTGGAAGGCTTGCGCGGCCAGCGCGGCGTCACCTCGCTCAGCGCGAACGGCGGCGCGATCGACATCGGCCTGGCGCAGGCGGCCGATGCCCTGCCGGTGATGGGCTGGCTGCAGCAGGCCGGCTGCCGTCCGCTGCACTTCGCCACCGCGCGCACCAGCCTCGAAGACATCTTCCTGACCCTGACCGGACGCAGCCTGCGCGACTGACATGAACGCCGCCCTGACTCCCTCATTGATCCCCTTCGTCGCCCTGATCCGCAAGGACATCCTCCTGTTCCTGTCGGACCGCCGCGCGCTGGTCATGACCCTGGTGCTGCCGGTCGTGATCGCGGCCTTCTTCGGCTCCCTGTTCGGCGGCAGCGCCAAGACCAGCGCGATCGAGGTCGCGCTGGTGCAGCAGGACGGCAGCGAGATCGGCAACCGGATCGCCGCCGGCCTCAAGGCCGACCCCAACCTGCGCATCACGCCGATGACCCGCGAAGCCGCGGAAAAAGCGGTGCGCAAGGGCGACCAGAAAGTGGCGATCGTGCTGCCGGCGGGCTTCGGCGAAGCGGCCGGCGCGGCCCTGTTCGGCAACGGCGGCAAGCCCGCGATCCCGCTGTTGTACGATCCCTCGCAGCCGGCCGTGCTGGGCATGGTCAAGGGCATGCTGACCCAGCAGGTGATGTCGGTGGTGAGCGCCGAGATGTTCGGCGGGAAGATGGGCCAGGAGATGACCGAGCGCAGCCTGCGCCAGCTCGACGCGAAAGCGCAGACCGACCCGGACAGCCGCGCCTTGCGCGACATGCTGGCCAGCGTGCAGAAATTCCAGGCCCTGCCGCAAAAGGATGCCGGCGCGTCCGGCGCCGCGGGCAGGGGCCTGAGCATGCCCTTCACCACCCGCGACCAGCAGCTCAGCAGCGGCGCGGCGGAGCAGGGCTACAACGCCTACGCCCACGCCTTCGCCGGCATGGGCGTGCAGTTCATTCTCTTCATGGGCATCGACATGGGCATCGGCATCCTGCTGGCGCAGCGCACCGGCGTCTGGAACCGCCTGCTGGCGGCGCCGGTGGGCCTGACCCAGTTGCTGCTGTCGCGCGCCGCCTCCGGCGCCATCATCGCCTTTACCCTGCTGTGCATCGTGTTCGCGGTGGCGGTGGCGGTGTTCGGCGTGCACATCGCCAGCCTGCCGGGCTTCCTCGGCCTGGCACTGTGCTTCGGCGTGCTGACCGCCAGCCTGGGCCTGCTGATCGCGGCCTTCGGCAAGACCCCCGAAGCGGCGCGCCGCATCGCGATGTTCGCGGTGCTGATCATGGTGATGCTGGGCGGGGCCTGGATGCCGTCCTTCCTGTTCCCGGAATGGCTGCAGAAGCTGACCATGGCGGTGCCGACCCGCTGGGCGGTCGACGGACTCGATGCCGTCACCTGGCGCGGCATGGATGCGATGGCGGTGGCGCCGGCGATGGGGGTGGAGCTGGCGTTTGCGCTGGTATTCGGCTTGCTCGCCGTGTGGAAGTTCAAGCGGGCGTAGCCACCACGTCGTTCCCGCTTTCGCGGGAATGACGGCTCAGGCGTTACAGGTTCGGCGCCAGATAGCGCTCGACGTCTTCCTTCGGCAGCCCGCGGCGCGCCGCCATGTCGTCCAGCTGGTCCTGCCCGATCTTCCCGACCACGAAGTACTTCGACTCCGGATGCGAGAAGTAGAAGCCCGACACCGCCGCGCCCGGATACATGGCGAAGGATTCCGTCAGCTGCATGCCGATCTCCTCGGCCTGCAGGGTCTTGAACAGCTCGGCCTTCACCGTGTGCTCAGGGCAGGCCGGATAGCCCGGCGCCGGACGGATGCCGACATAGGCTTCCTTGATCAGCTGCTCGTTGCTGAGCTTCTCCAGCGGCTCGTAGCCCCACAGGTCGGTGCGCACGCGCTCGTGCATGTACTCGGCAAAGGCTTCGGCCAGGCGGTCGGCCAGGGCCTTGACCATGATCGACGAGTAATCGTCACCCTCGGCTTCGAAGCGCTTCTCGATCTTCTCGGCGCCCAGGCCGGCGGTCACCGCGAACATGCCGATGTAGTCGGCCACGCCGGACTCCTTCGGCGCGATGAAGTCGGACAGGCACTGGTTCGGACGCTGCACGCCGTCCACCACCGGCTTCACGCCCTGCTGGCGCAGGCCGTACCAGGTGAAGGCGACTTCGCTGCGCGATTCGTCGGTATAGATCTCGATGTCGTCGTGGTTGACGCTGTTCGCCGGCAGCAGGGCGACGGCGCCGTTCGCCGTCAGCCAGCGTCCATCGACGATCTTCTTCAGCATCGCCTGGCCTTCCTCGAACACCTTGGAAGCCGCTTCGCCCACCACCTCGTCGCTGAGGATGGCGGGGTAGGGGCCGGCCAGGTCCCAGGTCTGGAAGAAGGGGCCCCAGTCGATGTAGCGCGCCAAGGTGGACAGTTCGACGTTCTTGAAGACGCGGCGGCCGATGAACTTCGGCTTTTGCGGCGCGTAGTCGAGCTTGGCCTTGTTGGCGCGCGCCTGTTCCAGGCTCACCATCGGCAGCGCCTTCTTGTTGGCGTGCTGCTCGCGGATGCGCTCATAGTCGCCGGCCAGTTCGGCCACATAGGCGTCGCGCGTGTCCGCGGTCACCAGGGCCTGGCCCACCGACACCGAGCGCGAAGCGTCCGGCACGTACACGACCGGGCCTTCGTAATGCGGTGCGATCTTGACCGCGGTGTGGGCGCGGCTGGTGGTGGCGCCGCCGATCAGCAGCGGCACCTGGCGCTCGCGGAACCAGGGGTCGCGCTGCATCTCGCGCGCCACATAGGCCATCTCTTCCAGCGACGGCGTGATCAGGCCGGACAGGCCGATGATGTCCGCGTTCTCTTCCTTGGCCTTGGCCAGGATCTCGGCGGCGGGCACCATCACGCCCATGTTGACGATCTCGAAGTTATTACATTGCAGGACCACCGAGACGATGTTCTTGCCGATGTCGTGGACGTCGCCCTTCACGGTCGCGATCACCATCTTGCCCTTCGGTTTGGCGACGATGCCGGTGCGGCGTTCCTCCTCCGCCTTTTCCTCTTCGATGAAGGGGATCAGGTGGGCCACGGCCTGCTTCATGACGCGTGCCGATTTCACCACCTGGGGCAGGAACATCTTGCCCTGGCCGAACAGGTCGCCGACGATGTTCATGCCGTCCATCAGCGGGCCTTCGATCACCTGGATCGGACGGCCGCCTTCATTCGCGATTCCAGCGCGCGCTTCCTCGGTATCCTCGACGATCCACTGCGTGATGCCGTGCACCAGCGCGTGCGCCAGGCGCTTGCCGACCGGCGCCTCGCGCCACTCGAGGTTCGCTTCCTGTTTATTCCCGCCGGCCTTCAGGGTGCCGGCGAATTCGATCATGCGCTCGGTGGCGTCCTTGCGGCGGTTCAGCACCACGTCCTCGACGCGCTCGCGCAGCTCGGCATCGAGATCGTCGTAGACGCCGATCATGCCGGCGTTGACGATCCCCATGGTCATGCCGGCCTTGATCGCGTGGTACAGGAACACGGTGTGGATGGCTTCGCGCGCCGGGTCGTTGCCGCGGAAGGAGAAGGACACGTTCGACACGCCGCCCGACACCTTCGCATGCGGCAGGTTCTCGCGGATCCAGCGGGTCGCGTTGATGAAGTCGACCGCGTAGTTGTCGTGCTCCTCGATGCCGGTGGCGATCGCGAAGATGTTCGGGTCGAAGATGATGTCTTCCGGCGGAAAGCCGACCTTCTGCGTCAGCACGTCGTAGGCGCGCTTGCAGATCTCGGTCTTGCGCTCGAAGGTGTCGGCCTGGCCCTTTTCGTCGAAGGCCATCACGATCACGGCGGCGCCGTAGCGGCGGCACAGCTTGGCCTGGCGCAGGAATTCTTCCTCGCCTTCCTTCATCGAGATCGAGTTGACGATGGCTTTACCTTGCACGCACTTCAGGCCGGCCTCG
Source organism: Massilia sp. 2TAF26 (assembly GCF_052115005.1). Lineage (NCBI taxonomy): Bacteria > Pseudomonadati > Pseudomonadota > Betaproteobacteria > Burkholderiales > Oxalobacteraceae > Massilia > Massilia sp. 2TAF26. Next base: position 52,254 of record NZ_JBFRFV010000027.1, on the reverse strand, counting down.
ATCACGCTCCACTTCGAGGAGTCGATCATGATCGGCACGCGCGAGATGTCCGGTTCGGAGGCGATCAGGTTCAGGAAGCGGGTCATGGCCGCCTGCGAATCCAGCATCGCCTCGTCCATGTTGATGTCGATGACCTGGGCGCCGTTCTCGACCTGCTGGCGCGCCACCGACAGCGCCTCGTCGAACTGCTCGTTCAGGATCATGCGCGCGAAGGCCTTGGAGCCGGTCACGTTGGTGCGCTCGCCGACGTTCACGAACAGCGAGGCGTCGTCGATGGTGAAGGGCTCCAGGCCGGACAGGCGCAGCGCGGTCGGTACCTCCGGCACGGTGCGCGGCGTGGCCTTGGCCATCACGTCGGCGATCGCCTTGATGTGTTCGGGCGTGGTGCCGCAGCAGCCGCCGGCCACGTTGATGAAGCCGGCTTCGGCGAACTCTTTCAGCAGCGCCGAGGTGTCGGCCGGCAGCTCGTCGAAGCCGGTGTCGCTCATCGGATTGGGCAGGCCGGCGTTCGGGTAGATGCACACATAGGTGTCGGCAATCGTCGACAGCTCCTGCGCATAGGGACGCATCAGGGCCGCGCCCAGCGCGCAGTTCAGGCCGATGGTCAGCGGCTTCGCGTGGCGCACCGAGTTCCAGAAGGCCGGCACGGTCTGGCCGGACAGGATGCGGCCCGAGGCGTCGGTGACGGTCCCGGAAATCATCAGCGGCAGGCGCGGCGTCTGCGGATGCTCGTCGAAGTACTGGTCGATCGCGAACAGGGCCGCCTTGCAGTTCAGGGTGTCGAAGATGGTCTCCACCAGCAGCAGGTCGACGCCGCCGTCGACCAGGCCGCGCAGCTGCTCGTAATAAGAGCTCACTAATTGATCGAAGCTGACGTTGCGCGCGGCCGGGTCGTTCACGTCCGGCGAGATCGATGCGGTCTTCGGGGTCGGGCCGAGGGCGCCGGCGGCGAAGCGCGGCTTGTCCGGGGTCGAATACCTGGCGCAGGCGGCGCGCGCCAGTTTGGCGGCCTCCACGTTCATCTCGTAGACCAGCTCCGCCATGTGGTAATCGTCCTGGGCGATGCCGGTGGCGCCGAAGGTATTGGTTTCGATGATGTCGGCGCCGGCCGCGAGGTAGCGCTCGTGGATCTCCTGGATGATCTGCGGCTGGGTCAGGTTCAGCAGCTCGTTATTCCCCTTCACGAACAGCTCGCGTGCTCCGCTGCCGGCAGGCGCGGCGAAATCCCGGAAGCGTTCGCCGCGGTAGGCCTGTTCGTCGAGCTTGTACTGCTGGATGATCGTGCCCATCGCCCCATCGAGGATCATGATGCGGCGCGCAAGGATCTCGCGCAGCTGGGCGTCGGCGGGGGAATAGGTCGGGGCAGCGGTGTTCATCGTCGGTTTCCGGGAGGGTTTTACAGAGGCGGGTCTTCGATTATACCTTTACTAGCAGAGTTTGTTCGGCTGTCAAGCGGAGGCTACCGAAGGCCTCCGCGTAAAGACGTTTGTAACCTTATGTATCAGAAGTCACATTGTTACAGTACGATACAAAATGAGGCTTATTAGCAATTTCCCGGATACATACAGGGACGACAATTAATTCCCATGGAGCCGCCGCTGGCGCGGCCCCTAGTCCAAATCGAACGGAATGTGCGGACCCGTCGTCCGCCGCCTCAATGGGAAGAATTGCAATGAACAAAGAATACGTGCCTGAATGGGACCAGCCGGCAACCCGCACTGAAGAAAGCACCGCCAACAAGAACGCCGCCAGCGGCGTGAAGCAGATTGTGACGATCCGCCTGGACGTCGACATGCTGGAATGGTTCAAATCGGCAGGCCCGGGCTACCAGACCCGCATCAACCAGGTCCTGCGCGAGTACATGGAAGCCAATCGCGTGCGTGCTCAGGTAGAGCAGCACTAAGATGCAGGGTGTGATTGATGCAGGGCATCGATCACGAAGCCCACGAAAGATGTGAATGTGTAAAGGTGGGCATGGAGTGCCCACCCTATGTAGCAATTATTCGAACGACACGCCGTCGAACGAAAATCCCTTCAGGAACTCTCCCGCCGCCAGGCGCTTGCCGCCCGGTTTCTGCAGTTCCGTCAGGCGCAGCGCGCCTTCCCCGCAAGCCACCACGATTCCCTGGGCATCCGCCGCCAGCACCTGGCCGGGCCGGCCTTTGCCGTCGACCGCCTGCGCATTCCAGATCTTGATGGTCACGCCACCCGCCTGCGCATGCGCACCCGGGAAGGGATTGAAAGCCCGCACCTTGCGCGCCAGTTCGGCAGCGGGGCGCTGCAGGTCCAGCTTCGCTTCTTCCTTGCTGATCTTGGCGGCGTAGGTCACGCCTTGTTCCGGCTGCGGCACGGCGGCCAGGCCGCCTTCCGCCATCTTGTGCAAGGCCTCGACGATCATGCGGCCGCCCATCGCGGCCAGCTTGTCGTGCAGGCTGCCGGTAGTGTCGGTGTCGAGGATGGGCAGGCGCTCCATCGACAGCATCGGGCCGGTATCCAGGCCTTCTTCCATTTCCATGATGGTGACGCCGGTCTCGGCATCGCCGGATTCGATCGCGCGGTGAATCGGTGCCGCCCCGCGCCAGCGCGGCAGCAGGGAGCCGTGGATATTGATGCAGGGCTTGATGTCGAGGGTGGAGCGCGGCAGGATCAGGCCATAGGCCGCGACCACCATCACGTCATAGCTGGTGGCCAGCAGGCGTTCGTGGGCGGCTTTCGCCTCCTCGGCGCGCTGGGCATCCCTGGCATCCATGCGCAGCGACAGCGGCTGCAGCACCTCGATGCCATGGGCCAGCGCGACCTGCTTGACGGCGGAGGCTTGCAGCTGCATGCCGCGCCCGGCCGGACGGTCCGGCTGGGTCAGCACCAGGGGAATCTCGAAACCGGCGTCGATCAGGGCGCGCAGGGCACAAGCGGCAAACTCCGGCGTGCCGGCGAAGACGACCTTCATGCGAGCCGCCATCAACGGCGGCCGGCGGCCTTCGGACCGCTGTTCTGGTGGGCGCGCTCTTCCTTGAGCAGCTTGGTCTTGATGCGGTTGCGCTTGAGCGGCGACAGGTATTCGACGAAGACCTTGCCCATCAGGTGGTCCATCTCGTGCTGGATGCATACCGCCAGCAGGCCGTCGCATTCCATCTCGAAAGGCTTGTTGTGCTGGTCGACGGCCTTGACCTTCACGCGCGCCGGACGCTCGACGCCGTCGTAGACGCCGGGCACCGACAGGCAGCCTTCGTCGTAGACCTGCTTTTCCGGGCTCGACCAGGTGATTTCCGGGTTGACGAATACCAGCAGCTGGTCGTGGGTTTCGGTGACGTCGATCACGATCACGCGCTCGTGCACGTCGACCTGGGTCGCAGCCAGGCCCACGCCGGGGGCGTCATACATGGTCTCGGCCATGTCCTCGACCAGCTTGTGCAGGCGCTCGTCGAATTCGGTGACCGGTTTGGCCACTTTGTGCAGGCGCGGGTCGGGATAGCGAAGGATGTTCAGTAAGGCCATGGCTCTCTATTTACTCTGTTTATTCTGTCGTAATGCGTAGATGGGGTGTCCGTCACGCCCGTTCAAGCCTGTACAATTGTTTCCGCACAGACACAAAAGCAACACGCCGCGCCTGTGGCAGGACGCGGTTGTCTTGCTAGTTCAGGGATTTGTGGGCAGAATTTGATTCAGTTCGGCAACCCTTCGGTACAACAAGCTTTGATCCGGCGTGCGGTCAGCGAGTCGATTGCCAGGAACTTATCTGTGTTTTAGCCGCACTTTACGGACTCTTTGATGAAAAATTTTAGCACAGGCGTCGTCCGATCGCTCACGGTCCGCAGCGCCGCCGCCGCTCTTGCATCTGCCGTTCTGGCCATCCCGGCCCTGGCCGCTCCCGCCGCCGGCCCCCACTGCAGCTTCCGCCCGAACGCGCCCGACCAGCACGTGGTCGTCAAGCGCGATACGCTTTGGGATATTTCTGGCAAGTTTCTCGAGCATCCCTGGTGCTGGCCCCAGGTCTGGGGCATGAACCGCGACGAGATCCGCAACCCGCACTGGATCTACCCCGGCCAGATCATCTATTTCGACCGCGCCCACGGCCGCCTGACGCTCAGCAAGCCGGGCGCGGGCGGCGCCGGCGCCGAAGCCGGCCTGCCGCCGGTGACGAAACTGTCGCCGCAGATCCGCACCGAGGAAATGGCGCGCGACGCCATCTCCTCGATTCCCTCGAGCGCGATCGAGCCCTTCCTGACCCAGCCGCTGGTGGTCGAGCCGCGCGAGCTGGATGCCGCGCCGCGCATCGCCGCGACCCCGGAAACCCGGGTCTACCTGGCCGAAGGCGACCGCGTCTATGTGCGCGGCCCCCTGAACGGCGCCGCCAATTTCCAGGTCTTCCGTCCCGGCAAGGAACTGATCGACCCCGATACCGGCAAGGTCGTCGCCCACGAAGCCGCCTATGTCGGCTCGGCCAGGCTGGTGAAGGAAGCCGGGCCGGGCGTGGACGTGCACAGCTTCACGGTCACCAGTTCGGTGCAGGAAATGGGTGTCGGCGACCGCCTGCTGCCGACCCCGGCCGTCCCGATGCGCAACTACGTGCCGCACGCGCCGGAGCGGCCGGTCACGGCGCGCATCATGTCGATGGCCAGCGAATCGAATTACGCGTCGCAGAACCAGGTCGTGACTGTCAACCGGGGCGCGCTTGACGGACTCGATGTCGGCTCCGTGCTGCAGCTCTATCATCTCGGGAAGACGATCCAGGACCCGGGCGGCAGCAAAGGCTTCCTCGGCTTCGGCAAGTCGAGCTTGAGGATGCCGGACGAGCAGTATGGCGAACTGTTCATTTTCCGGGTGTTCGGCCATGTCTCGTATGGACTGGTCATGCAAGTGACGTTGCCGGTGGAAATAGGCGACGTGGCGAAATCACCGGAGTAATCCCGCCGTGCAGGACACGGACTTCCACCCCTCGCACAAGACGGCCGCTGCAGACGATCCAGCGGCCGTCGCGTTTCTGGCGTCACCCATGAGCGACGCAAGGCTGGCGGCCTGGCTGCGCCTGGAGCGGGCGAGCGGCATCGGCCCGCGTACCGGCATCAAGCTGATCGAGGCCTTCGGCAGCATCGACGCCGTGTTCGGCGCCGGCCAGGCGGCCTTGGCGGCGCATGTGAGCCCGGCCCAGGCAAGGGCGCTGCTGGCGCCCGCCCCGGCCGAGCTCGAGCGCCTGGTCGAGGCCACGCTGCGCTGGCGCGAGCGGCCCGGCCACCGGGTGCTGGCGCTGGGCGAGCCCGGCTATCCGGAACTGCTGGCCCAGATTCCCGATCCGCCCTTGCTGCTCTATATAAAAGGGCGTGTGGAATTGCTGGCATCGCCCATGCTGGCGGTGGTCGGCAGCCGCAACGCCAGCGCCCAGGGCAAGGCGAACGCGCTGGCCTTTGCCGCGAGCCTGTCCGGTGCCGGCCTGTGCATCGTCTCCGGCCTGGCGCTGGGGATCGACGCCGCCGCCCACGAGGGCGCGCTGACGGGGCCCGCCTCGACCGTCGCCGTGATCGGCACCGGACCGGACCTGGTCTATCCGGCGCGCAACCGCGCCCTGTGCGAGCGCATCGGCGTGGAAGGCTGCATCGTCAGCGAATATCCGGTCGGCACGCCTCCATTGCCAGGCAATTTCCCGAAGCGCAACCGGATCATCAGCGGGCTGGCGGCCGGGGTGCTGGTGGTCGAGGCGGCGGCGCAGTCCGGTTCGCTGATCACGGCGCGCCAGGCGGCCGAGCAGGGCAGGGAGGTGTTCGCGATCCCGGGTTCGATCCATGCCGCGCTGGCCAAGGGCTGTCATATGCTGATCCGCGAAGGCGCCAAGCTGGTCGACACCGCGGCCGACGTGCTGGAGGCGATGGCGATGTCGCCGCTGGCGCGCTGGGCGTCGCCGGAGGCGGCCCGTTGCGCCGCCCGCTGCGATGCGCCGGACGCCGCGCCGGCCGGCAGCGACGCCCTGCTGGCCGCGCTCGGCCATGACCCGGTCGAGCCCGATATTTTGCTGGCATCGCTGGGCATCGGCCCCGCATTATTGAGCAGCCAATTGCTTGCGCTCGAGCTCGCCGGAATGGTCGAACGCCAGCCAGGTGGCAGGGTGCAAAGAGTGGTGAAGTAAGTAGAGAAGCGGATAAGGCCGATAAACAACGGTGATGTTTCTGGACGGCAGTGGACCTTGTGACGCACTTGTGCCGGGGCGAACTTAGCTGCTACAGTAGCGTCACCATGTTCGACATTCTAGTCTACCTCTACGAGACGTATTACCGTCCCGATGCCTGCCCCGAGCCGGCCGCTTTGGCGCGCAAGCTGTCCGCCGTCGGTTTCGACGATGTCGAGATTTCCGAAGCGCTGGACTGGCTGAACGGTCTCACCGAAATGGCCGGCACCACCAATCCGGCCCTTGAATCCAGCGGTACCCGTTTCTATATTTCGCAAGAAGTCGATGCCCTCGGCAGCGCTGCCGTCGGCTTCATCCAGTTCCTCGAGCTGGCCGGCCTGCTTACCGCCTCGCAGCGCGAGATCGTCATCGAACGCGCGCTGGCGCTGGACGAATCGCCGGTCACGCTGGGCAAGCTGAAGATCATCGTCCTGATGCTGCTGTGGAGCCAGGGCAAGGAGCCGGACGCGCTCATGTTCGACGACCTGTTCGGGGCCGACGAAGACGAAGACGCCGAACCGCGCTTGCTACACTGATATTTCACAATCGTCATGACGAAAACGGGGCTGCGGCCCCGTTTTTTCTTGCAATAAGGCAAGATGAGGCGTATTTTCGCTCAGCAGACGGGAGGCAGAGTCTACTTGCGGAGTGCGCGTCAACCCGCTTATCATTTGCGGCTACTTGTTAATTGTTACCAATAAGCTATCAACGGACGGGACTCCAGGGGATGCGATCCTGATCCGTGCGGCCGCCGTCATGTATGATGCGCGTGCCGCGACCACCGAATATAGAGAAACCATATGACCAAAGCCCTCATCATTGCCGAGAAGCCCTCCGTGGCGAACGACATCGCCAAGGCGCTCGGCGGCTTCACCAAGCACGATGAGTATTTCGAATCCGACGAATACGTCCTGTCGTCCGCGGTGGGCCACCTGCTCGAGATCGCGGTGCCGGAGGAGTACGACGTCAAGCGCGGCAAGTGGAGCTTCACCCACCTGCCGATGATCCCGCCGTACTTCGCGCTGAACCCGATCGCCAAGACCGAATCGCGCCTCAAGGTGCTGAACAAGCTGATCAAGCGCAAGGATGTCACGACCCTGATCAACGCATGCGACGCGGGCCGCGAAGGTGAACTGATCTTCCGCCTGATCGCCCAGAACGCCAAGGCCAAGCAGTCGGTCAAGCGCCTCTGGCTGCAGTCGATGACGCCGAACGCGATCCGCGACGGCTTCGCCCACCTGCGCAGCGACGAAGAGATGCTGCCGCTGGCCGACGCCGCGCGCTGCCGCTCGGAAGCGGACTGGCTGATCGGCATCAACGGTACCCGCGCCATGACCGCCTTCAACTCGAAGGAGGGCGGGTTCTTCCTGACCACCGTCGGCCGTGTGCAGACCCCGACCCTGTCGATCGTGGTCGAGCGCGAAGAGAAGATCCGCAAGTTCGTGCCGCGCGATTACTGGGAAGTGCGCGCCGAGTTCGTCTGCGCCGCCGGCGTCTACGAAGGGCGCTGGCTGGACACGAATTTCAAGAAGGACGAGAACGATCCGGAAAAGCGCGCCGAGCGCCTGTGGAGCAAGGCCGCCGCCGAATCCATCGTCGTCGCCTGCCATGGCAAGCAGGGCATCGTCACCGAGGAATCGAAGCCGACCACCTCGATGGCGCCGGCCCTGTTCGACCTGACCTCGCTGCAGCGCGAAGCCAACGGCCGCTTCGGCTTCTCGGCCAAGAACACCCTGGGCCTGGCCCAGGCGCTGTACGAGAAGCACAAGGTGCTGACCTATCCGCGTACCGATTCGCGCGCGCTGCCGGAAGACTACATCGGCACGGTCAAGGACACCCTGGGCGTGCTGAAGGAAAACCCGAACTACCACCAGTTCGCCAAGCAGATCCTGGATAAAGGCTGGGTCAAGCCGAACAAGCGCATCTTCGACAACAGCAAGATCTCGGACCACTTCGCGATCATCCCGACCGGCGTGGTGCCGAAGAACCTGTCCGAGCCGGAACAGAAGCTCTACGACCTGGTCACGCGCCGCTTCATGGCCGTGTTCTTCCCGGCCGCCGAGTTCCTGGTCACGACCCGCTATACCGAAGTCTCGGGCCACCAGTTCAAGACCGAGGGCAAGGTCATGACCAACCCCGGCTGGCTGGCCGTGTACGGCAAGGAAGCCGCCGGCGACGACAAGGACGGCGCCAGCCTGGTGCCGGTCGCCAAGGGCGAGAAGGTGCTGGCCGACAAGGTCACGCCGAACGGCCTGGTGACCAAGCCGCCCGCACGCTACAACGAAGCGACCCTGCTGTCGGCGATGGAAGGCGCGGGCAAGCTGGTCGATTCCGACGAGCTGCGCGACGCCATGGCCGGCAAGGGCCTGGGCACGCCGGCGACCCGCGCGGCCATCATCGAAGGCTTGCTGACAGAGAAATACCTGCTGCGCGAGGGCCGCGACCTGATCCCGACCGCCAAGGCCTTCCAGCTGATGACCCTGCTGCGCGGCCTGGGCGTGAACGAGCTGACCGCGCCGGAACTGACCGGCGAATGGGAATACAAGCTGTCGCAGATGGAGAAGGGCCAGATCTCGCGTGAAGAGTTCATGCGCGAGATCGCACAGATGACCCAGATCATCGTCAAGCGCGCCAAGGAATACGACAACGACACCATCCCGGGCGAGTACGCGACCCTCAAGACGCCGTGCCCGAATTGCGCCGGCGTGGTCAAGGAAAACTATCGCCGCTTCGCCTGCACCAAGTGTGATTTCTCGATGAGCAAGGTGCCGGGCGGCCGCCAGTTCGAGATCGAGGAAGTCGAGGAACTGCTGAAGAACCGCACCATCGGCCCGCTGCAGGGCTTCCGCTCGAAGATGGGCCGTCCCTTCGCCGCCATCCTGCGCATCGTGCGCGACGAGGACATCCACAACTACAAGCTGGAGTTCGACTTCGGCCAGGACCAGCAAGAGGGCGAGGAGGGCGAAGGCGTCGACTTCACCGGCCAGACCCCGCTCGGCCCCTGCCCGAAATGCAATGGCGGCGTCTACGAGATGGGCCTGGCCTATGTGTGCGAACACCAGGTGGCCAAGCCCAAGACTTGCGACTTCCGCAGCAGCCGCATCATCCTGCAGCAGGAGATCCTGCCGGAGCAGATGGCCAAGCTGCTGAACGAAGGCAAGACCGACCTGCTGCCGGGCTTCATCTCGCAGCGCACCCGCCGCCCATTCAAAGCTTTCCTGGTGCGCGGCAAGGACGGCAAGATCAGCTTCGAATTCGAGGAGCGCAAGGCCAAGCCGGGCGCCAAGGGCAAGGCTGCGGGTGCCGACGAGGGCGGAGACGAGGGCGGCACGGCGGTAGTGGCCAAGACGGCAGCCAAGACCGCCGCCAGGAAGACGGCGGCCAAGACGGTTGCCGTCAAAAAGCCTGCCGCCAAGGCAGTGGCAGCCAAGAAGCCGGCGGCCAAGCGTGCCACGGCGGCAAAGAAGGCGGTTGGCGAATAAGACCAGCTGTTTCCCATAAAGGAACGCGGGCTTTGGCCCGCGTTTTTTTGCTGTTCGCGCCATGTATGGAATCTTTTCCGCAATGTCCGGCCCGGCCGTCACGCCCGGCGATGGCTGGGAAAGCTTCTGCGCCAATTCAGAAGCTGAGCCGATAAATCGACAGTGCCTATAAGCATTGCCGATGGAGGCGTGTTACGCTCTTCCAGGATTCGTCATCGGAAAGTGAACACGCGTGAAGGCACTGGAAAAAGTCAGCAGTTTTGTAGGCAGAACATTTTCGGCCTGGGTCCTCCTGTTCGCCTGCTTCGGCTTTTTCGCGCCCCAGCTGTTCACGGGCCACAAGGCCTGGATCACGCCCCTGCTCGGCATCGTCATGTTCGGCATGGGGCTGACCCTGTCGGCGGCGGATTTCCGGGAAGTCTTCCGCCGGCCGAAGGACGTCGCGATCGGCGTCGTCGGCCACTACCTCATCATGCCCGGCATCGCTTACGTGCTGGCGGTGGCGCTGCGCCTGCCGCCGGACATCGCCGTCGGCGTGATCCTGGTCGGCTGCTGTCCCAGTGGCACGGCCTCCAACGTGATGACCTTCCTGGCGAAGGGCGATGTTGCGCTCGGGGTGTCGATCGCCTCGGTGTCGACCCTGGTCGCGCCGCTCGCCACGCCGGCCCTGGTGTCCCTGCTGGCCGGCAAATGGATGAGCATTAACACGCAGTCCCTGTTCCTGGATATCGTGCAGGTAGTCATCGTCCCCATCCTGCTGGGGATCGTCGCCAAGACCCTGTTCCGCCGGCAGGCGGCGGCCAGCGTCAAGGTCCTGCCGCTGGTGTCCACGGCGGCCATCGTGGTGATCGTCGCCATCGTCGTTGCCCTGAATCAACCCAAGCTCGCGACCGGCAGCCTGCTGATCCTGGTCGCCGTGGTCCTGCACAATCTGCTGGGTTTCGCGCTCGGCTACCTGTTCGCCAGGATGTTCGGCATGGACCTCGCGAAGCGCAAGGCGGTCATGCTGGAGACGGGCATGCAGAATTCCGGACTCGGCGCCGCCCTGGCGGCCGCGCACTTCAGTCCCCTGGCGGCGGTGCCGAGTGCGCTGTTCAGCGTCTGGCACAACCTCTCCGGTTCCGTGCTGGCGGCCTGGTTCGCGCGCAGGACCGATACCCGGGCATAAAAAAACCGCGAATCGCTTCGCGGTTGTTTCAAGGTCTGCCACAAGCCGCGGCAGCGGCGGATTACTCCCGCCAGTCTTCCTTCAGCGCGCGGATCGCCGCCTCGCCGTTACGGATCGCCTTCACGCGGCGCACGATCTCGGCGCGCCAGGCTTCGTCGGCGTCCTGTTCCGCCTCGTCGCTGTCGGTCAGCAGCAACTGCAGCAGCTCGCGCTTTTCCGCTGGGGAAAGCTGCTGGATCTGTGCGGCCAGTTCGGCGACGATAGACATCCTCATACTCCTAACAGGAAATTGTGACCAGATAATAACGTGAAGTTTATTGCGTGTCGACAGGGACCATATTATCCGTTGGTTTCCTGTCGATCAGCTTGTTATCGGGGTCGATGCCGGCCCTTGCCGGGCGGCCGTCGACCACCAGCACGACGGTCTGCTGGCGGCGCTCGACCAGGCGGCGCTCGCGTGCCAGCGGGTTGCCGTTTTCGTCGTCGACGCCGAATTCGATCCAGTCCTTGAGCGGCACCTCGCGTTCCTCGCCCAGTTCGCCGGCGCTCACCTTGCCGGCGGTGGCGCGGATCGTCACCTCGTATTTGCCATCCTTGCGGCGGCGCGCGCTGGCGCTGTCGGCGCGGTTCCCGTACAGCACGATGGACTCGAACAGGTCGTCGATCAGGTAGGCCTTGTCCGCCGGCGTCACCGCGCGCAGCCTCTCGATCAGGGTGGTGACGGTCGGGTAGGGTGCCCCGCGGAAGGCGTATTCGGCCAGCAGCTGGCGCAGCACGCCGTTCACGGTTTCCTCGCCCACCAGGTCCTGCAGCAGGTACATCGCCAGGCTGCCCTTGCGGTAGTGGATGTAGGGCTGGTCCTCGTTCTGCGCCAGCGGCAGTTCGCGCTTGCGTTCCGTCGCCCGGCCCATCAGGTATTCCTCGAGGTCGTAGCGCAGGAAGCGCCGCATCTTGCTGGAGCCGAAGCTGCGCCGCATCGTCATCAGCGCCGTGTATTCGGCCAGGCTCTCCGACAGCACGGTGGCGCCGCGGGTGTCGGCGCCGATCAGCTGGTGCGCCCACCACTGGTGGCCGACTTCGTGGGCGGTCACGTAATACGGGTAGTCGATGTCCTTGCGCGACTCCGGATCGACCTTGGCGATGAAGCCGGCGCTCTCCGAGAACGCGATGGCGCCCGGCGCCGCCTGGGCATACGAGGCATAGCGCGGGAACTCTGCGATGCGCAGCTCGCGGAACTGGTAGGGAGCGAAGTGCTTCGTGCCGTATTCGAGGGCGGCCTTGGCGCCGCTGATCATGCGGTCGACGTTGAAGTCGTGGCCGGGCTGGTAGTAGACGTCGATCGTCACATCCTGCCAGCGGTCGTGCCGCACTTCGTAGCGCGCCGACTGGAAGGTATAGAAGTTCAGGATCGGCTTGTCCATCCGGTAGTGGAAGTAGTGGCGGCCCTTGGCCATCCACTCGCTGTCCAGGGTGCCCGGCGCCACCGCGATCTGGTCGAGCGAGGTGGAGACCACGGCGTCGAAGCGGATCCAGTCGGCGTCGCCGCCGAGGTAGTTGCTGGCGCGCGCGCTTTCGTCCTCGCGCGCCGCCATGCGCTCCTTCGGCGCCAGGCCGTGGCGCTTGCGGTCGCGGTCGTCCTGCAGTTCGACGTTGTGCTGGTAGCCGACGTGGGGCAGGAGCGCGTTGCTGAAGAAGGTGCCGTTGCCTACCACCGCCGTGTCGCGGCCCAGGCCCAGCACGCCGCCCGGCGCATCCTCCAGTTCGAATTCGAGGGCGATGCGCGCGCCCGCCGCCAGCGGCGTGGCCAGGGTGTAGCGGTAAAAGCCGCGTTTGGCGTCGGCCGACAGCAGGCGCACCGGCTGCGAGAAGCGCGGACGCAGCACCGGGCCGGGCTGCTGGGTCAGGACCAGTTCCGAGATCGGTGCGCCGCTGCGGTTCTCCAGCTGGTAGGCGCCCTTCACCTTCAGGGTGCGGGTGGCCGGCATGATGTCGACCTGCAGGTCGACGTCGGTGATGCGCGGCTGCGCGAGTTTCGCGTAGCGGTGGTAGCGCAGTTCGTACTCGGCGCGCAGGCGGTCTTTGGTCCAGGCGGATTGGTAGGCGCCCACGTGTTCCAGGTTGTACCAGAGCAGCGCGCCGGACCCCAGGAACAGCAGGGCGCCCAGGCCGAAGGCGCCCAGCACGCCCGGGCTCAGGCGCTGGCGCGCCAGCTGCAGGCGGTCGTGGAAGCGGTCGGTCACGCCGCGCGGCCACAGCACCAGCGCGGCCGCCAGCAGCACCAGCGCGGCGCCGCCCCAGTACACCAGCAGCGCGCGCTGCAGCGCCAGGTGGTGGCCGAAGCCGTTCATCGCCGAATAGGTCACGTCCGGCAGCGCCCCGTACAGCAGCATCGGGTGGTCCAGGCCCAGGGTGGACAGGGTGATGCTGGCCACGTAGTACAGCACCAGCACGAAGTAGCCGAGGTATTTGTGGTTGAGGATGGCCTGGACCGCGACCGCCAGCACCGCCACCAGCGCGTACTTGGGCAGCAGCACGACGAACAGGGTGAACAGGTAGAGGCCCGGCTCCAGCGCCACGTAGCCGCGGAACAGCTGGATCAGCATCCCGCACACCATCGCCACCAGCAGCAGCACGGCCTGCAGGCCGACCAGGGCCAGGGTCTTGGCCGCCAGCGGCAGCCAGCTCGGCACCGGCATCGCGTCCAGCATCTGGGCCATGCGCGATTCGCGTTCGCGCCAGACCATCTCACCGGCATAGAAAGTGGTGACGATCAGCAGGAACACCGCGAACACGTCGCGGATCAGGTCCAGCACCATGTAGGTGACCGGATAGGTGGTGGTGCCGTAGATGGTGCCCAGGTCGAGCGAGCTGACCACCAGCACCAGCACGCCGGCCAGCGCGATCACGGCAAAGTAGACGTTCTTGACCGACTCGCGCAGGTTGAGCCAGGTCGATTTCAGCAGCAGCAGGCCCAGGTTGCGGGCGGCGAAGTCGGGCGCCTCGCGCGTGCTGGCGGCCGGCTGGGGCGTGGCCGCCGCGGTCTCGCCTTCGCCGCGCGCGGCCGCGCGCCGGGCCGGCGGGCTGGAGACGAAGCTGAAGCGCCAGTAGCCGAGCAGCAGCACGACCAGCGAGAAGGCCGACCAGATCAGGCGGTTCGCCAGGTAGACGCCTTCGAACGGGACCATGCGCGTGTTGCGCTCGGCGATGGTCCAGTATTCGGTCAGGCGGATCAGGGCGGTGGTTCCGAAGGGGTCGATCAGGGCCGCCAGGGTCTTGTAGTCGAGGTCGCGCGCCAGCGAGGGCGCCACCAGGTAGCCGATCATCATCACCACGCCGGCCACGTACACCGGCAGCATGCGCCGCGTCAGCGCCGCCAGCACGAAGAAGATGGCGCCGAAGATGAACAGGTTGGGCAGCAGGGTCAGGAAGTAGGGCGCCAGGTAGGCCAGCGCCGAGAATGGCCCGACCCGCGACGGGTCGACGCCCGGCAGCAGGGTCCCCAGCAGGTTGCCCAGCACGATCGAGGAATACACCACGGCCATCGTGGCCAGGGCGCCGAGGAAACGCCCGAACACGTAGGCGGACTTCGGGATCGGCGCGCTGAAGAAGAAGTGGTGGGTCTCGTATTCGAAGTCCTGCTGCACCGAGCGGCCCAGCATGGCGGCCGCCACCACGATGCCGAAGCAGCCCAGCAGGGCCACGGACAGCGCCACCTGGCGCGGACCGTTGACCAGCACCCGGCCGCCGAAGGAGACCGTGAAGTCCTTGAAGGCGCCGCCGGACGCGGCCACCCACAGCATCGCCAGCGCCAGGAAGGAGGCGAAATAGACCCAGGTCGAGAGGAGCTTCAGGCGCTGCCGGGCCTCGAACAGCGCAATGGCGTAGAGCGCGCGCATGAACTCAGCAGTTTCCCGCCGCCGCATTGTGGCGGCCGGCAATGGTGGCGAAGTAGACGTCTTCGAGGGTGGGGTGGACGGGTTCGAAATCGTCGCCCGGATAGCGCTCGGCATACACGTGGATCATCGGGCGTCCGCTCAGCAGGCGGGTCGAGATCACCGTATGGCGCTTCTGGAAGGCGAGCAGCTCGGGCTTGCTGACGAAACGCGCCCAGATCCTGCCTTCGATGCCCTCGATCAGCCTGGCGGGCTCGCCGCACAGCAGCACGTGGCCCTTGTTGATGATCGCCATGTTGGCGCACAGGTCGGCGACGTCGGACACGATGTGGGTGGACAGGATCACGGTCTTGTCCTGGCCGATGTCGGACAGCAGGTTATGGAAGCGCACCCGCTCCTGCGGGTCGAGGCCGGCGGTCGGCTCGTCGACGATGATCAGCTGCGGGTCGCCCAGCAGGGCCTGGGCGATGCCGAAGCGCTGCTTCATGCCGCCCGAGAAGGTGCCGAGGCGCTGGTCGCGCACCTCGAACAGATTGGTCTGCTGCAGCAGGCCGTCGACCACTTCGCGCCGGCGGGCGCGGTTCGCCAGGCCTTTCAGCTGGGCGAAATGGTCGAGCAGTTCGTAAGCGGTCACTTTCGGATAGACGCCGAAATCCTGCGGCAGGTAGCCGAGCAGGCGGCGCACCTCGTCCTTTTCGTCGAGCAGGTCGATATCGTCCAGGAACACCGAGCCGGAATCGCATTCCTGCAGGGTGGCCAGGATCCGCATCAGGGTCGATTTGCCGGCGCCGTTCGGCCCGAGCAGGCCGAACATCCCGGGCGGGATGCTCAGCGTGACCCCGTCCAGCGCCACCACGCCGTTGGCGTAGGTCTTGGACAGGTTGCGGATTTCTAATTCCATAGTGAGAATCTGCGTATTTTGATGACTATTGCATTGTATTAAAAATGAGCGCCAGGGGCAGCGTCCATGCGACACACGGCAGTTTCACCGTCCCAGATTGCAAAAATGCGCGACCAGGGTGCAGCGGAAACTGCGTCTCAGCATACGGCAGTGAAAAATTTCTGTCCAGTTTGACAACTTCCCTTCCCTGCCGGATGGGGGAAAAGCGGCCGAGGGATATAATGGCGCTTTCAAGCGTATTGAACATGCAAGCCATGGATAACCTGTCCCGCTCCATCAATCCTCTCGACAACCTGATCTCGGGCTTCGACCGCGCGCTGCGCGTGGTCGGCGGCGTGGCCAAGGCCTCGCGTCCGAATCCCGGCACCCTGGCCCAGGACTGCGAACTGAATGCCCAGGAGGCGCGCCACAGCGCCGGCCTGATGCGCGTGAACCACGTCGGCGAAGTCTGCGCCCAGGCCCTGTACGACTCGCAGTCGCGCCATGCCGGCAGCCCGGCGATGCGCACCCAGTTCCAGCAGGCCGGCCGCGAGGAAGAAGACCACCTGGCCTGGACGGCCGAACGCCTGGCCGAACTGGGTTCCCAGCCGAGCCTCCTGAATCCCTTGTGGTATGCCGGCGCCTATGCGCTGGGGACGGTGGCGGCGCGCATGGGCGACGCCCACAGCCTGGGCTTCGTGGTCGAGACCGAACGCCAGGTCGAGGCCCACCTGAACAGCCACCTGGACAAACTGCCGCCGCAGGACGGCAAGTCGCGCGCCATCGTCGACCAGATGCGCGTCGACGAGATCGAGCACGGCGCCAAGGCCCAGGCGATGGGCGCGGCCGAGATGCCGCTGCCGGTGCGCATGGCGATGCGGGCGATGGCCAAGGTCATGACCACCACCGCGTATTACATTTGATTGGATGTCCGCGTGGGCACCCCGTGCCCACGTGCTTACGCCTCGACGATCTCGAACGAGTGCGTGATCTCGGCCGTCTTGGCAAGCATGATCGAAGCCGAGCAGTACTTGTCGTGCGACAGGTTGACGGCCCGCTCCACCGCCGCCGGCTTCAGGTTGCGGCCGCTGACGATGAAATGGAAGTGGATCTTCGTGAACACCTTCGGATCGGCGTCCGCGCGTTCGGCCTTCAGCGTGACGTCGCAGCCGCGCACGTCCTCGCGGCCGCGCTTCAGGATCAGCACCACGTCATAGGCGGTGCAGCCGCCGGTACCGAGCAGCACCATCTCCATCGGGCGCGGCGCCAGGTTGTGGCCGCCGCCTTCCGGCGCGCCGTCCATGCTGACCATGTGGCCCGAGCCGGTTTCGGCCCGGAAGCTCATCCCCGACGGGCCGTTCCAGCTGACTTTGACTTCCATTGCATTCTCCCTTGCGTGATTCAGGGCGTCTATTCTAAGGCTTACACGGAGAGCACGTAGCGTTCGCTCTTCATGCGCCAGCTGGCGAAGCCGACGGCCACAAGCGCCGCCAGCGCCGAACAGGCAAAGGTCATCAGGACGGGCAGGGCGCCGATGTCGCCGCCCTTGCTCATTTCGCGCAGCAGGGTCTGGTTCGACAGCACCGGCACCATATACATCCAGTCAGCGGTCTTCAGCTCCATCATCGGCACGATGAAGGCCGGCAGCATCGGCACGATCATCACGAAACTCAGCACGCTCTGCGCTTCCTTGAAGGATTTGGCGTTCATGGCCAGCGCCACCTGCAGCCCGGCGGCGAACAGGCACAGCGGCACGCTGACGATGCAGATCAGTATCAGCTCGCCCCAGCCCATGCTCCACGACATGCCGATCTCTTCCAGCGGCAGCCAGGACAGGATGGCGTGCGCCAGCACCAGTTCGAGCGTGACGCCGATGATGGCCAGGCTGCCGGAAGTCAGCCATTTGCCGACCACCAGTTCCCAGGCCTTGGCCGGCTGTGCCATCAGCACTTCCATCGAGCGGCGCTCGCGCTCGCCGGCGGTGCTGTCGACGGCGGTCGACATGCCGCAGATGAAAGCCGGCACGAACAGGATGCCGAGGATGCCGCCGATCAGGCCCGCCGAACGCGAAGCATTGGTGGCGGTATCGAAGCGCTGGACCTGGACTGGCGCCAGCGTCGCCGGCGACACCCCGTGGGCGAGCAGGCGCGCGCCGGCGACGTTGGCGTTGTAGGCTTCCAGCACGCTCTCGACTTCGCGGCGGCGCGGCCCGTTTTCGTCGGCTGAGTCGTACCACAGCTCGACGCGCGCCGGGCGCATCGCCGCATAGTTCTCGGTGAACTTGTCGGACAGGCGCAGCACCACGGCGTATTTGCGCGCCTGCAGCGCTTCGGTGATCGCCGGCTCGTCGAGCGGGCCGAGTTCCCTGGCGGTGATGTTGCGCTGCTTGAGCTGAGCCATCAGCGTGGGCGCCTGGGCGCCGCCGATGACCGCGATCTCGACGCCGTCGCGCTCCGGCTTGGTGGCGCGCTTGATGGTCTGGTTGACCACGTAGCCGATCATGATCGGATACATCAGGGTGAACAGCGCCAGCAGGGCGAGCGTGCGGCGGTCGCGCAGGGCTTCGCGCAGCTCTTTCAGGAAGACGATCAGGAATTTCGGTTTCATGCGGCGATCCCTTCTTCGGTGCCGACCAGGCTGACGAAGGCGTCTTCCAGGTTGGCGATGCCGGTACGCCGGCACAGGTCCTCGGGCGAGCCCTGGGCCACCGTATGGCCCTTGGCGATGACGATCACGTCGTCGCACAGGTGGGTCACTTCCTGCATCACGTGGGTGGCCATGATCACGCAGCAGCCCTCGGCTCGAAGGCTTGACAAGGCGGTGCGCAGGGCGCGCGTGCTCATCACGTCCAGGCCGCGGCTCGGTTCGTCCAGCAGCAGGTGGCGCGGGCGGTGCAGCAGCGTGCGCGCCAGCGCCACCTTGATGCGCTGGCCCTGCGAGAAGCCCTTGGCGCGGCGCTCCAGGATGTCGTCCATCTGCAGCAGCCCGGACACTTCGTCGATGCGCTCCTGCAGCGAGGGGCCGGCCATGCCGTTCAGTTCACCGAAGTACCGCAGGTATTCGCGCGTGCTGAGGCGCTCGTAGAGTCCGAACTGGTCGGTCAGGAAACCGATGTTGCGGCGTACCGCCAGCGGATCCTTTTCCGGGTCGACGCCGTCGATCGCGATGCTGCCGTGGTCGCGCCTGAGCAGCCCGACCAGGGTGCGCAGGAGGGTGGTCTTGCCGGCGCCGTTGGGGCCGAGCAGGGCGGTGATCTGGCCGTCGCGTGCGGTGAAGCTGACGCCGCCGAGGGCGTGCACGGAGCCGAACTGTTTGCGTACTTCCTGGACTTCTATCATGGCGGACTGGGGATCAGGGTTGCGGCCCGGCGCTGCCGAGCTGGAAGGTCGGGGCCGGGATCTCGGACAGGCACTTGGCGTCGAGCGGGCTGGCCGGGCGGTCGAGGAATTCGCGCAGCAGGCGCGGCGCGCAGCCGAGCTGCGAGACGCCGTGGCCGGCATTCGCCACCACCAGCTGCTGGGCATTGCGCATGTGGCGCGCGGCGCTTTCGGCGCGGCGCGGCGGCGTCACCGGATCGAGGGCGCCGGACAGCAGCAGCGCCGGCGCCTGGATCGTCGACGGCTCGGCATACGGCACCGCCGGCACCGACATCAGCCGGCACAGGCCGGGAATGCGGTCGGCCAGCGGGCGCGTGAGCAGCGCCGCGTCGTCCTTCAGCAGCGCCGGCGTCATGCGCGGAACGTCCTCGGCGCAGACCACCGACAGGTAGAGCAGGGTCGCGGTCGAGGCATCGCTGGCGAAGTCGCCGGCGATGTTGTGGCGCGCGATGAAGGGCTCCCAGCGGCCCTGCCAGGCGCTGTGCAGCAGGAAGGGCAGGCGGCGCGCGTCGGCCGGCGAGTACAGGATGTTGTGCACGGTGCCGAGGAAGCGCGGACCGGTCATCGTGAACGTCACCTGCTGGGCCGTGCGCGGATCGGCGACCGACAGCTTGAGGCCGGCCTCGGCGCGCGCGGCCAGGGTGTCGAACTCGGCGCGCAGCTTGGGGTAGGCCTTGTTGCAGGCGGCGTCGGCCCGGCATTGCGCGAACAGCTTGTCGAGCGCGGCCTGGCCGTCGCGGCCGCCGGCCGGAATCACCTGGTCCGGCGCGGCGACGCCGTCCAGCACCAGCGAACGCACGCTGTCCGGGAAGGCGCGCGCATAGGCCTGGCCGAGGCGGGTGCCGTAGGAGCCGCCCCAGACGTTGATCTTGCCGTAGCCGAGGGCGCGGCGGACCTGCTCGATGTCGCGCGCGGCGGCGGCCGTGGTGTAGGCGGCGAAGGGCGCCGGCTTGGTGCCGATGCAGCGGCGCAGCCCGGCTTCGATCTCGGCGTCGCTCAGCATCTCTTCGTTGGGCGGGGTCTCGCAATCGAGCTTGCCGGACAGGCCGGTGCCGCGCTGGTCGATGAAGACGATGTCGCGGGTGGCGCGCACGCGCTTGAAAGCGGCCGACAGCAGGGGCAGCACGTCGCTGCCGGCCTGGCCGGGACCGCCGGCCAGCACGAACAGCGGATCGGGGCGCGCCGGCGCGCGGAAGGCCGGGGCCACGGTCACGTGCAGCTTCAGGCCGGCGGCCGCGGGCGCGGCATAGTCGAGCGGGACGGGAATGGACAGGCAGCGCAGGGTTTCCTCGGCGCCGGGCAGGTGGCAGCTGTGGGCAGCCGGCTTGGCGGCGGTGACGGCGGACGCGCTGGCGGACGCGGCGGGTAGCGCGGCGAGCGCCGACGCCGAGTACAGCAGGGCGAACAGGGCAGGCAGGATCGGACGGGTGTTCACGGAGTCTCCTCTACGATGTCACCCATAGTAAATTGCTATTCTTTTGTGGGTCAACAAATAGTTGCATATACGCATTAACCTTCTTTGTGCTGGATCACCATGCGGAGTGTGGGGTATGCGTCAAGGCTGGCTTGACTGGGGAGCCCCCGATCAGCTATGATCGTGGGCTTTCCATTTGCTCAGGAAAAGACAATAAGGCAGAGTCCGCAGTTGGCTGCATCGACGAGCGGAACCACCATTTGAGCATTTACACCTAGATATAGGAAGTCAACATGAAAACTTTTTCCGCTAAGGGCCATGAAGTCCAGCGCGATTGGTACGTGATTGACGCGACGGACAAAGTCCTCGGACGTGTTGCCAGCGAAGTGGCACGCCGACTGCGCGGCAAACACAAGCCGGAATTTACTCCGCACGTCGACACCGGTGACTTTATCGTCGTCGTCAACGCAGGCAAGCTGCGCGTGACCGGCACCAAGGCCACCCAGAAGACCTACTACCGTCACTCGGGCTACCCGGGCGGTATCTACGAAACCAACTTCCTGAAAATGCAACAGCGCTTCCCGGGCCGCGCCCTGGAAAAGGCTGTCAAAGGCATGCTGCCGAAGGGCCCGCTGGGCTACGCCATGATCAAGAAGCTGAAGGTCTATGCGGAAGCTACCCACCCGCACGCAGCCCAGCAACCGCAAGCACTCGATTTCTAAGGAACTGACATGATCGGTAACTACAATTACGGCACCGGCCGTCGCAAGAGTGCAGTCGCCCGCGTGTTCATCAAGGCTGGCACCGGCCAGATCATCGTGAACGGCAAACCGGCCGCCGAGTACTTCTCGCGCGAAACCGGCCTGATGGTCATCCGTCAGCCGCTGGAACTGACCGGCAACGTCGAGCGTTTCGACATCAAGGTCAACGTGCATGGCGGCGGCGAGTCCGGCCAGGCAGGTGCAGTGCGCCACGGCATCACCCGTGCACTGATCGACTACGATGCAGGCCTGAAGCCTGACCTGGCACGTGCCGGTTTCGTCACCCGTGACGCCCGTGAAGTCGAGCGTAAGAAAGTTGGTCTGCGCAAAGCACGTCGCGCAAAGCAATTCTCGAAGCGTTAATTGGATCTGCAGCGCTCTGCGCTGCTGCCAGACAGAAAGCCGCCCGCTGCAAAGCCGGCGGCTTTTTTGTTTTCCAATAACTCGGGTCAGTAATTCGGGGTCAGAGCACTTTTTCAGCATGCGAAAAAGTGCTCTGACCCCGAATTTTCGGTGACGCTGCTAAAATTGCAGCCTCGTCCTCGCTGGGCCTTATTTATCTTTACGAAGGAAAGAACATGATCAAAGTTGGCATCGTTGGCGGTACCGGTTACACGGGCGTGGAGTTGCTGCGCCTGTTGTCGGCCCATCCCGAGGTGCAGCTGACCGCCATCACCTCGCGCAAGGAAGACGGCCTGCCGGTGGCAGACATGTTCCCGTCGCTGCGCGGCCACGTCGACCTGGCCTTCTCGAGTCCGGACAAGGCCGACCTGACCCAGTGCGACGTGGTGTTCTTCGCCACCCCGCACGGTGTCGCCATGGCCCAGGCCCCGGCGCTGCTGGCCGCCGGCGTGAAAGTCATCGACCTGGCCGCCGACTTCCGCCTGAAGGACCGCGCCGCCTTCGAGAAGTGGTACAAGATGGAGCACACGGCGCCCGAGCTGATCGAGGAAGCGGTGTATGGCCTGCCGGAGCTGAACCGCGAAGACATCAAGAAGGCCCGCCTGATCGCCAACCCGGGCTGCTACCCGACCACCATGCAGCTGGGCTTCTACCCGCTGCTGAAGGCCGGCCTGATCGACGCCGGCAACCTGATCGCCGACAGCAAGTCGGGCGTGTCCGGCGCCGGCCGCAAGGCCGAGATCGGCACCCTGTTCTCGGAAGCCAGCGACAACTTCAAGGCCTACGGCGTGGCCGGCCACCGCCACACCCCGGAAACCTCGGCCCAGCTGCAGCGCTATACCGACCAGAAAGTCGGCCTGATCTTCACGCCCCACCTGGTGCCGATGATCCGCGGCATGCACTCGACCCTGTACGCGCGCCTGACGAAGGAGATCGACAACGCCGCCCTGCAGGCCCTGTTCGAGGACGCCTACCGCGACGCCGAATTCGTCGATGTGATGCCCTTCGGCTCGCACCCGGAAACCCGCTCGACCCGCGGCTCGAACATGCTGCGCATCGCGCTGCACCGTCCGGACGGCGGCGACACCGTGGTGATCCTGGTGGTGCAGGACAACCTGGTCAAGGGCGCCGCCGGCCAGGCCGTGCAGTGCATGAACCTGATGTTCGGCGTGCCGGAAAACATGGGTCTGCAGCAGATCGCGCTGCTGCCGTAAGGAAAGCGCGTCTCCCCTCGCAAGGGTTGCCGACAAGATGCAGATCAAGGCAGGTGATGTTGAGCACGGTAAATTGATCTTTGCACTAGCTTGCTTGGCAACGCATCACAACGCGAGGGGAGTCCCATGTTCGGTCGTAATGCAAAAAGCGAAATCGATAGCCTGATCGGCATTTCCGCACGCATCGAAGGTGACCTGGTATTCACCGGCGGCCTGCGCATCGACGGCGAGGTGCACGGCAACGTGATTGCCGGCGATGCCGCCGCCGACAGCGTCCTGATCGTTTCCGAGCACGCGCGCATCGAGGGCGAGGTGCGCTGCGCCAACCTGGTTGTCAACGGCCATATCGCCGGGACGGTGCGGTCGACGGAACTGCTTGAATTACAGCCGAAAGGCCGCATACATGGGGATGTCCATTACCGCCTGCTGGAAATGCACGGCGGCGCCCTGGTGACGGGCAAGCTGACCCACGAAGCCGCGCCGATCCCGGCCGCCGAGCCGGTGTTTCATTTGGGCGTCGCCGCGGAAGGGGCATCAGCATGACTGGCGCCAACCGTCTATAATGGACGAAATCCGAATTCAATCAGGAGTTTATCCATGACCGCAATCGCCGAATTGCATCGCTCGCAAGAGCAGGACACCATGCCGTCGCCCATCAACTTCACCGATAGCGCCGCGCAGAAGGTCGCCCAGCTGATCGAGGAAGAGGGCAATCCCGACCTGAAACTGCGCGTGTTCGTGCAGGGCGGCGGTTGCTCGGGCTTCCAGTACGGCTTCACCTTCGACGAGATCATGAACGACGACGATACCGCCATGGAAAAGAACGGCGTCACCTTGCTGATCGACTCGATGAGCTACCAGTACCTGGTCGGCGCCGAGATCGATTACAAGGACGACCTCGAAGGCGCCCAGTTCGTCATCAAGAACCCGAACGCCACCTCGACCTGCGGCTGCGGTTCGTCGTTCTCGGCGTAATCGTTCTTCGCATTCATCAAATGGCCGCCCCGGCATTGCCGCGGCGGCCATTTCATTGTCAGGCCGGCGCGCGCCGATAAGCCATGCCGATCGATGCCGGCGCCGTCGGCACGAAACCGAACTGCGCGTACAGGGCATGCGCCTTGCCGTCCGCGATCAGGCTGACGTAGCCGCTGTCCGGCACCTCGCGCTCGATATAGGCCATGATCTCGCGCATGATGGTCTTGCCGAGTCCCTGGCCCTGGTGTGCCGGCAGGACGGCAATGTCGACAACCTGGAAGAAGCAGCCGCCGTCGCCGATCACGCGTCCCATGCCGACCGGCGCGCCTTCATGCAGGATCTGCACGGCGAACAGCGTGTTCGGCAAGCCTTTCGCGGCCGCCTCCACCAGCTTCGGGCTCAGGCCGGCGCCGACGCGCAGCATGCGGTAGGTATCGATCGAAGGCGTGGAAAGCCGGGTAATATAGGGCGTCATCGAACGCTCCTCAGGCTGGATACAAGGCGCCGAGTACGCGCAGGCCCGCCGCGCCGGTCACCGCCGGCAGGTTGCCCGGCTGGCGCCTCGTGAAGCGGTAACCCAGCCAGGCAAAGGCCAGCGCCTCGACCCGGTTCGGCGCCACGCCGAGTTCTTCGGTGGACGCCACCGGAATCCCGCCGCCGAGGGCCTCTGCGATGTCTTTCAGCAGCACGCCGTTATAGGCGCCGCCGCCGCACACGTAGACGGCCTGGGCCGGCCGGCCGGCGGTCGCATCCTGGATCGCCTGCGCGATCGTCACCGCCGTCAGGCGCGTCAGGGTTGCCTGGACGTCGGCCGGGGCCAGGCCGGGGCGCTGGAGCAGCTTCGCATCCAGCCATTCCGCATGGAAGAGGTCGCGCCCCGTGCTCTTGGGCGGCGGCTGGCGGAAATATGGCTCGTCCAGCAGGATCTCCAGCAGTTTTCCGTCCACCTTGCCGGCCGCCGCGAAGGCGCCATCCTCGTCATAGGGCTTGCCGGTGTGGCGCGCAACCCACAGATCCATCAGCACGTTGCCGGGGCCGGTGTCGAAGCCGCTCACGCGGCCGTCGCCGTGCAGCACGCTGATATTGCCGATGCCGCCGATATTCACCACCACCCTCAGCATCTTCGGCTTGCCGAAACGGGCTTCATGAAAAGCCGGCACCAGCGGCGCGCCCTGGCCGCCGGCGGCGATGTCGCGCGTGCGGAAATCGGCGATCACGTCGACGCCGGTCAACTCCGCCAGCAGGGCCGGATTATTGGTCTGGCGCGTGAAACCCAGTTCCGGGCGGTGGCGGATGGTCTGGCCATGTACGGCGACGGCGCGTACCGGACCCGGCGCCCGGGCCAGAAGTTGCTGCACGCAATCGGCGTAGCAGCGCGCCAGCGCGTTCGCGGCCAGGGCTTCGCGCTCCAGTTCGTTCTCGCTGGCCGCCTGCAGGGCCATCAGCTCGGTGCGCAGTTCGGCAGGGAAGGGCGTGAAGGCGGCGTCCAGGGTGCGGATGCCGCGGCCGGAAAAATCGGCCAGGACGCCGTCGACGCCGTCCAGGCTGGTGCCGGACATCAGGCCGATGTAGAGGGAGGAAGCGCTCATATTCTATTTGCTTGAATGGGCTCTTGAGTAAAAAAAAAGCGCCTTGCACTGTGCAGTGCAAGGCGCCTCATTCTATCTACGATTCAGTTGCAGCTCAGCGCGCAGCCATCGCGTTGCCGGCCGGATTCAGCAACGAGAAGCGGTGCGACATATCGGTGGCGGCCATGCGGAAGCGCGACAGTTCGCCGGCGTTCAACGGCTGGGCCTGCAGGTTCTTCAGCTTCATCGGGTCGGTAGCCTGGCCGCCGATGCGGAATTCGTAGTGCAGGTGCGGGCCGGTTGCCCAGCCGGTCGAACCGACGTAGCCGATCACGTCGCCCTGGTGGACCTTCTCGCCGCGGCGCAGGCCGCTGGCGAAACGGCTCATGTGGCCGTAGGCGGTGCTGTAGTTCGACCAGTGCTTGAGCACGACCATGTTGCCGTAGCCGTTCGACACGCCGACGAAGTCGACGGTGCCGTCGCCGGCGGCGCGGATCGGGGTGCCCGTCGGGGCGGCCATGTCGACGCCCTTGTGCGCTTTCCACACATTGAACACCGGGTGCATGCGCATCGAGAAGCCGGAAGAGATGCGGCTGAAGGCGACCGGCGACTTCAGGAAGGCTTTCTTCAGCGACTGGCCGTCCAGGCTGTAGTAGCCGCCCTGGTGGCTGACCGGGTCTTCGTACCAGACCGACTGGTAGGCGACGCCGCGGTTGATGAACTCGCCGGCCAGCACGCGGCCGGTACGGACCAGTTCGCCATCCTGGTAGAAGTTTTCGTAGACGACGTTGAAACGGTCGCCGCGCTTCAGGTCCGAGCGGAAGTCGATGTTGGTCGAGAACATCTCGATGATCTGGTTGACCACCGAATCCGGGATCTGGCCGCCGTCGACGTTGGCGTCGGTAGCGGCGTACAGCGAGGTGCTGATTTCGCGCGAGCGCATTTCGACGCGGCGCTCGAGTTCGGCCGGCGCCTTGGTGACGACGAACTTGTCGCCCTTGCGCGTCACGGTAACGGTATTAAATTGATCCTTGTCGACGGCGATGGTGGCGCGCAGCGACAGCATCAGGCCGTTCTCGTCGGTCTCGGCCTGGATGCGCTTGCCGGTCTTGAGGGAGAGGATGCTGCGGGCCAGCTTGTCGTTGCGGACGAAAGCCGCTGCCTGCTGGTCGTCGATGCCGAGGCGGGTGAAGACGGAGCCGAGCGAGTCGCCCGGGCGGATGCGTTCTTCGTGGATGAATTCCTGCTGGTCCTGCTGCAGCGCGGCGATCTGGTCAGCCAGGTTCGGCAGTTGCAGGTCTTGTGCGATGGACTTGACAGGAATGTCGGAGGCGTCCGGCGCGATCGGGGCGACTGCGGTCGCGCCGAAGGCACACAGGGCCAGGGCAGCGGCGCCACCCGCGATGATGCGGGTTTTGCGGCTGGTCTCTGCGAGACCGAACCAGCGCTTGCCGGTGATTTTCTGTATTGGGTTCATGCAATCAGTTAAAATTTACCGCTTCATCGTCCCAAGACCAACGCTTTTTCTTTTTGTTTTCTTACTTGTTGTCTGTGGAACTTTTCATGCGGCAAGATTGACGGGATCGCGAATTATATCAAAATACCGGGTCCTACAACCGTTTTAGCCTTATTCCTACAAGATTTTTATGACTTCTGCTGAGCTTTCTGCTAATGCAAAAAATGCAACTTCGGCCGGCGCGACGGCTCTTCCCTTGAGCGATGCCGTCCAGGAAGCCCTTGCGATCACCAAGCGCGGTGTCGACGAACTGCTGATCGAGAGCGAATTCGCCCAGAAGCTGGCGCGCTCCGAGCAGAGCGGCCAGCCGCTGCGCATCAAGCTGGGCCTGGACCCGACCGCGCCCGACCTGCACCTGGGCCACACCGTGGTGCTGAACAAGCTGCGCCAGCTGCAGGACCTGGGCCACCAGGTCATCTTCCTGATCGGCGACTTCACGTCGATGATCGGCGATCCCTCGGGCCGCAACGTGACCCGTCCGCCGCTGACCCGCGAACAGATCGAAACCAATGCGCAGACCTATTTCAAGCAGGCCTCGCTGGTGCTCGATGCCGCACGCACGGAAATCCGCTACAACTCCGAGTGGTGCGATCCGCTGGGCGCGCGAGGCATGATCCAGCTGGCCTCGCGTTACACGGTGGCACGAATGATGGAGCGCGATGACTTCACCAAGCGCTTCAAGAATGGGACTCCGATTTCGGTCCACGAGTTCCTGTATCCGCTCATGCAGGGCTATGATTCGGTCGCTTTGAAAGCAGACCTTGAGCTGGGTGGTACGGATCAGAAATTCAACCTGCTCGTGGGCCGCGAGTTACAGAAGGACTACGGCCAGGAACCGCAGTGCATCCTGACCATGCCGCTGCTCGAAGGCCTGGACGGCGTCGAGAAGATGTCCAAGTCCAAGAACAACTACATCGGCATCACCGAGCCGGCCAACACCATGTTCGGCAAGCTGATGAGCATCTCGGACGTGATGATGTGGAAGTACTACGAGCTGCTGTCCTTCCGCTCGCTGGACGAGCTGGCGGCGCTGAAGAAGGCCGTCGAGGGCGGCGCCAACCCGCGCGACGCCAAGGTTGCGCTGGCCCAGGAAATCGTGGCGCGCTTCCACTCGCAGCAGGCGGCCGAGGATGCGCTGGCCGACTTCGTCAACCGCTCGAAGGGCGGCATTCCGGACGACGTGCCGGAAGTGAGCCTCGGCGGCGCCCCGCTGGGCCTGCCCCAGCTGCTGCGCCAGACCGGCCTGTGCGCTTCCAGCTCGGAAGCCATGCGCATGATCGACCAGGGCGGCGTGCGCATCGACGGCACGGTCGTGTCCGACAAGTCGCTGCAGGTCGAGGCCGGCACTTTCGTGTTGCAGGTCGGCAAGCGCAAGTTCGCGCGCGTGACCCTGGCCGCTGCATGATCGGATTGTTGCAGCGCGTGACCCAGGCCAGCGTCGTGGTTGACGGCGAGACCATCGGCGCCATCGGCCGCGGGCTGATGGTGCTGGTCTGCGCCGAGAAGGGCGATACCGAGCGCGAGGCCGACGCCTTGCTCGCGAAGCTGCTCGGCTACCGCGTCTTTTCCGACGAGGCCGGCAAGATGAACCGCAGCGTCGCCGACGTCGAGGGCGGCCTGCTGCTGGTGCCGCAGTTCACGCTGGCGGCCGACACCCGCTCCGGCACCCGGCCCTCGTTCTCGCCGGCGGCCGCGCCGGACGACGGGCGCCGCCTGTTCGAGCGTTTCGTGCGCCAGGCGCGCGAGCGTCACGGTAAGGTCGAGACCGGCCGCTTCGGCGCCGACATGCAGGTCTCGCTGACCAATGACGGTCCAGTGACTTTCTGGCTTCGTATTGATCCACCCAAGGTCTTGAGCTGAAACTGCGGCGGGTGGCGCAGGTCAATGTAAAAGAGCGTCTGGCAAAGCCGGCAGGGCAAGGGGCATCGCCGCAGCGGCGGACCGCGAAGACAGTACGCCAGTACGGCGAGACGAATGCAACGCCGCCATGCCGGGTTTGGCAGAGGCTCAGAGGGAAATGGAGGGCTGAGAGATGAAAATCTGGAGCGATTCCTTTATCGAGGGCGGCCTCATTCCGCCCCGCTGCGCGTTCGCCGAGATCGATCCCGGCGGCCACATCAAGCTGTCGAGCAACCGCAGCCCCCACCTCGCCTGGGACGACGTCCCGGCCGGCGCCGAGTCCCTGGTGCTGCTGTGTCACGACCTCGACGTGCCGGCCAGCGGCGCCGACGTCAACCAGGAGGGGAGGACGGTGCCGGACGCCTTGCCGCGTACCGACTTCTACCACTGGTCGCTGGTCGACATCCCGGTCAGCCTGACTTCCTTTGCCGAAGGCTTGTTCTCGGACATGGTCACGCCGGGCGGCAAGAGCGGTCCGCTGGTCCCGTTCACGATCAAGAACGGCACCGAGCACCAGTTGCGCCACGGCATCAACGACTATACGAGCTGGTTCGCCAACGATCCCGACATGGCTGGCGAATACTACGGCTACGACGGCCCCTGTCCACCCTGGAACGACGAGCGCATCCACACCTATGTGTTCACGCTGTATGCCCTCGACATCCCGCGCCTGCCGCTGACCGGGCGCTTCACCGGCAGGGAAGCGCGCCTGGCGATCACGGGCCACATCCTGGACGAAGCGCGGATCTTCGGCGTGTATTCGCTGAACCCGCAAATCGCCGCCACTATCATCGATAAATAATTGAACAAGATTCTCCTGATCCGCCATGGCGAAACCGCCTGGAACGCCGAACGCCGCCTGCAGGGCTATCTCGATATCCCGCTGAACGAGGAAGGCGAACGCCAGGCCCGGCTGCTGGCCGAAGCGCTGGAGTCCGAGTCCATCGACGTGGTCGTCTCCAGCGACCTGCACCGCGCCCGCCAGACGGCCCAGGCCGTGGCCACCCTGCGCGGCATGCCCCTGCACGTCGACCCGGCCCTGCGCGAGCGCTGCTACGGCGGCTTCGAAGGCTTGCTGTACAGCGAGATCGAACAGCGCTTCCCGGCCGAATTTGCCGCCTGGCAGGCGCGCGATGTCGACGCAATTTTGCCAACTGGCAAAAATCGTGGTGAAACCTTCCGCCAGTTCTACACCCGCGCGACCAGCGCCATCCTGGCCACCGCCGCCGCGCATCCGGGCCGGACCATCGCCATGGTGGCCCATGGCGGCGTGCTCGAATGCGCCTACCGGATGGCCAGGGCGCTGCCGTTGGAGACGCCGCGCGACTTCAAGGTCTACAACGCCAGCATCAACCGCTTCCGCATCGACGACGGAAAACTCCTGCTCGAGAGCTGGGGCGAGGTGGCGCACCTGCGTCCGGCCCTGCTCGACGAACTAAGCTGACAGAGGTTTATGTCAGATTTGCAACACACGATAAAAGTGTGCTGATAAATTGAGCAGCGCTTCGGGTAAAATAGCGAGTTCCCGATTATTTTCTGGTTTTTCTCCCGTGCAAATTGGTCCCTACGCGCTGCGTAACAATGTCTTCGTCGCTCCGATGGCCGGGGTGACCGACCGCCCGTTCCGTCAGCTGTGCAAGAAGCTCGGCGCCGGCTATGCGGTGTCGGAGATGGCAGCCTCGAATCCTCGCCTGTGGGCCAGCGAAAAGTCTTCGCGGCGCACCGACCATGCGGGCGAGATGGAGCCGAAGGCGGTGCAGATCGCCGGCGCGGTGCCGGAAGAACTGGCGGAATGCGCGAAGTTCAACGTCGACCGCGGCGCCCAGATCATCGACATCAATATGGGCTGCCCGGTCAAGAAGGTCTGCAACAACTGGTGCGGCTCGGCCCTGCTGCAGCACGAAGACCTGGTCCAGCGGATCCTCGAAGCCGTGGTTGGTGCCGTCGACGTGCCCGTCACGCTGAAATTCCGCACCGGCTGGGACCGCCAGAACAAGAATGCCCTGACGATCGCGCGCATGGCCGAGCAGGCCGGCATCGCCATGCTGACCCTTCACGGCCGCACCCGCGCCGACGGCTACAAGGGCGATGCCGAATACGACACCATCGCCGCGGTAAAGGCGGCGGTCTCGATTCCGGTGGTGGCGAATGGCGACATCACGACCCCGGAAAAGGCGAAATTCGTGCTCGACCACACGGGCGCCGACGCCGTCATGATCGGGCGCGCGGCCCAGGGCCGTCCATGGATCTGCCGCGAGATCGATCACTACCTGCGCACCGGCGAATACCTGCCGGCGCCGCTGGTCGAGGAAGTGCGCGAGCTGATGAACGAACACCTGCCGGCCCATTACGCCTTCTACGGCGAATACCTGGGCGTGCGCACCGCGCGCAAGCACATCGGCTGGTATGTGCAGGACCTGCCCGGCGGCGAAGAATTCCGCCAGCGCATGAACCTGCTGGAATCGACCGCCGAGCAGCTGGCGGCCGTGGATGAATTTTTCAAATCGCAACAGCGGTATGGCGAGCGGTTACAATACCGGCCCGCGCATTCCGATGATGTCGCGATTGCGGCATGAACGAATAATCAAGTAATAGCAAAAAAATAAGAAACAATCGGAGACAGGGCTGCCAAAAGCGGCACATCAACCAAGGTGAAGTAGCACATGAGCAAAGAAAGTATCCAGGAAGTCGTTCAGAAAAGCCTCGAAGATTATTTCAACGACCTGGGCGAGCAGAAACCGACGAATATCTACGACATGATGCTGCTGACCGTCGAAAAGCCGATCCTGCAAGTGGTGATGACCCGTGCCGAGGGCAACCAGTCGCATGCCGCGCAGATGCTGGGCATTAATCGCAATACCCTGCGCAAGAAATTGCAGGAGCACGGGCTGCTGTAAACGCCGGCGGGAGGGCCGGCGTGCGAGCGTGCGCCGACCCTGTCCGGCGTAGTAGACACTCCATGCTCGCACCGATTTTTATCAACAGGCCTCTCCCATGATCAAACAAGCCCTCATTTCCGTTTCCGATAAAACCGGCGTGCTCGATTTCGCGCGCGCGCTGTCCGCACTCGGCGTGAACATCCTGTCGACCGGCGGTACCGCCAAGCTGCTGCAGGACAATGGCGTCCCCGTCACCGAAGTCGCCGACTACACGGGTTTCCCGGAAATGCTCGATGGCCGCGTCAAGACCCTGCACCCGAAAGTGCATGGCGGCATCCTGGCGCGGCGCGACTTTCCCGAGCATATCGCCAAACTGGAAGAGCATGGCATCCCGCAGATCGACATGGTGGTGGTCAACCTCTACCCCTTCCAGGCCACGGTCGCCAAGGAGCAGTGCTCGCTGGAAGATGCGATCGAGAACATCGACATCGGCGGCCCGACCATGCTGCGCTCGGCGGCCAAGAACCACCGCGACGTCGTCGTGCTCGTCGATCCGGCCGACTACGGTCCGGTGCTGGCGGAAATGAAAGGTACCGGCGAGACCGCCGGCAGCGTGTCCTACGACACCAAGTTCCGTCTGGCAAAGAAAGTCTTCGCCCACACCGCGCAGTACGACAGCGCGATCACCAACTACCTGACCAGCCTGGGTGATGACAAGCAGCACGCCACCCGCGCCGCCTACCCGCAGACCCTGAACCTGCACTTCGAGAAGGTGCAGGACATGCGCTACGGCGAGAACCCGCACCAGAGCGCCGCTTTCTACCGCGACCTGGTCCCGGCCGCCGGCAGCCTGGCCAACTACCGCCAGCTGCAGGGCAAGGAACTGTCGTACAACAATATCGCCGATGCCGATGCCGCCTGGGAATGCGTCAAGACGATGAAAGGCCTCGAGCAGCCGGCCGGCTGCGTGATCATCAAGCACGCCAATCCCTGCGGCGTGGCGATCGGCGCCGACGCCCTGGACGCCTACCAGCGCGCACTGAAGACCGATCCGACCTCGGCCTTCGGCGGCATCATCGCCTTCAACGTGCCGGTCGACGGCCAGGCGGCCGAAGCGATCGCGAAGCTGTTCGTCGAAGTGGTGATCGCCCCGGCCTTCACGGCGGAAGCGCGCCAGATCATGGCGGCCAAGCAGAACGTGCGCCTGCTCGAGATTGCGCTGGGTGAGGGCCAGAACCTGTTCGACGTCAAGCGCGTCGGCGGCGGCCTGCTGGTGCAATCGCCGGATGCGAAGAACGTACTGCCGGCCGACCTGCGCGTGGTCACCAAGAAACAGCCGACCCCGCAGCAGCTGGCGGACCTGATGTTCGCCTGGCGCGTGGCCAAGTTCGTCAAGTCGAACGCGATCGTGTTCTGCGCCAACGGCATGACCCTGGGCGTCGGCGCCGGCCAGATGAGCCGCATCGATTCCGCCCGCATCGCCTCGATCAAGGCCCAGAACGCCGGCCTCTCGCTGGTCGGTTCGGCGGTGGCGTCGGATGCCTTCTTCCCGTTCCGCGACGGCCTGGACGTGGTGGTCGATGCCGGCGCGACCTGCGTCATTCACCCGGGCGGCTCGATGCGCGACCAGGAAGTGATCGATGCGGCTGACGAGCGTGGCGTGGTCATGCTCTATACTGGCACCCGCCACTTCCGTCACTGATCTGGCGATATGCGTGGGGTGATTGATGCCGGGGGCCTCAATCACGAGCCCACGCACCTTGCGTGGCATGTTTGCCATGCACCTGTGTTTTTGCACAGTATTTTTCCCACGAAACAAGCCAGCCGGTATAACATTCGATAATGATTATTCTCGGCATCGACCCGGGCCTGCGCACGACGGGGTTCGGGGTCATTGAAAAACACGGGCAGCGGCTGCGCTACATCGCATCCGGCACCATCAAGACCGGCACGGAGGGCGCCTTGCCGCCGCGCCTCAAGATCATCCTGGCCGGCATCAGCGAAGTCATCGCCACCTACAAGCCGGCCTGCGCGGCCATCGAAAAAGTCTTCGTCAACGTCAATCCGCAGTCGACCCTGCTGCTCGGCGCCGCGCGCGGCGCCGCCATCACGGCGCTGGTCGGGGCCGATCTCGAGGTGGCGGAATATACGCCGGCCGAGGTCAAGCAGGCCGTGGTCGGTAGTGGCAAGGCCGTCAAGGCCCAGGTCCAGGAAATGGTGGCGCGCCTGCTGAAACTTCCCGGCCTGCCCGGCACCGACGCCGCCGACGCCCTCGGCATCGCGATCTGCCACGCCCACGGCATGGATGCGCTGGCGCTGATCGGTTCGCTGTCCCCGGAAAAGCAGGCCCTGCACATGCGGCGCGGCCGCCTGGTCTCCTCCTGATTACATTGAAAGGTCAACCATGATCGGTCGTCTCTCCGGCGTGCTGCTGGAAAAGAATCCCCCGCAAGTGCTCGTGGATTGCCAGGGCGTCGGCTACGAGGTCGACGTGCCGATGGGCACCTTCTACAACCTGCCGCACACGGGCGAGAAGGTGGTGCTGTTCACCCACTACGTGGTGAGGGAAGACGCCCACCTGCTGTTCGGCTTCGGCTCCGCCAACGAGCGCGCCGTGTTCCGCCAGCTGATCAAGATCACCGGCGTCGGCGCCCGCACCGCGCTGGCCATCCTGTCCGGCATGTCGGTGGCCGACCTGTCCCAGGCCGTGACCCTGCAGGAAGCCGGACGCCTGGTCAAGATCCCGGGCATCGGCAAGAAGACCGCCGAGCGCCTGCTGCTGGAACTGAAGGGCAAGCTGGGTGCCGACATCGGCGCGGTCGGCGGCGCCGTGCAGGACGACGCCCAGGCTGACGTGCTCAATGCGCTGCTGGCCTTGGGGTATTCTGACAAGGAAGCGCTGGCTGCGATCAAGAACATGCCGGCGGGGACCAGTGTTTCCGAGGGCATCAAGCTGGCCCTCAAGTCGCTGTCGAAGGCCTGAAACCCGTCGTTCCCGCGCAGGCGGGAACCCAAGTTCTGCTTGAGCTATCGAAACGCACGCAAACTTGGATCCCCGCCTTCGCGGGGACGACGTTCATTCGCTAACACATATGAGCATCCAAACCGACAACTTCACCGAGCAGCGCATCATCGACGCCGCGCCGGCCTCGCCGAACGAGGAGGCGATCGAGCGCGCCTTGCGGCCCAAGCACCTCGACGAATACGTCGGCCAGTCGAAAATCCGCGACCAGCTCGAGATCTTCATCTCGGCCGCCCGCAAGCGCCGCGAGGCGCTCGACCACACCCTGCTGTTCGGTCCGCCTGGCCTGGGTAAAACCACGCTGGCCCACATCATCGCGCGCGAGATGGGCGTGAACCTGCGCCAGACTTCCGGCCCGGTGCTGGAACGTCCGGGCGACCTGGCTGCGCTGCTGACCAACCTCGAAGCGAACGACGTGCTGTTCATCGACGAGATCCACCGCCTGTCGCCGGTGGTCGAGGAGATTTTGTATCCCGCGCTCGAGGACTACCAGATCGACATCATGATCGGCGAGGGCCCGGCCGCGCGTTCCGTGAAGCTCGACCTGCAGCCGTTCACCCTGGTGGGAGCGACCACCCGCGCCGGCATGCTGACCAATCCGCTGCGCGACCGCTTCGGCATCGTCGCCCGCCTCGAGTTCTACAACGTCGACGAACTCACCAGGATCGTGACCCGCAGCGCGGCGCTGCTGGAGGCGCCGATCAACGAGGACGGCGCGCGCGAAGTCGCCAAGCGCGCCCGCGGCACCCCGCGTATCGCCAACCGCCTGCTGCGCCGCGTGCGCGACTATGCGGAAGTGAAGGGCACCGGAGAGATCACCAAGGACATGGCCGACCGCGCATTGAAGATGCTGGACGTCGACACCGTCGGCTTCGACGTGATGGACCGAAAGCTGCTCGAGGCGGTGCTGTTCAAGTTCGCCGGCGGTCCGGTCGGCATCGGCAACCTGGCGGCGGCGATCGGCGAGGCCGCCGACACCATCGAGGACGTGCTTGAACCCTACCTGATCCAGCAGGGCTATCTGCAGCGCACCCCGCGCGGGCGCATCGCCACGCCGCTGGCCTATAAGCACTTCGGCGTCGCCGCACCCCGCATCAGCCCGACCGGCGACCTGTGGGACAACCTGCCGCCGGCATAAGGCGCCGGCCATGGAAATCTGGGTCGATGCCGATGCCTGCCCGGGCGTGATCAAGGACATCCTGTTCCGCGTGGCCGAGCGCCTGCAGCTGCAGGTGACTCTGGTCGCCAACCAGCTGATCCGGGTGCCGGGTTCGCGCTTCATCCGCGCCCTCCAGGTGCCGAGCGGGCCCGACGTCGCCGATACCGAGATCGTCGAGCGCCTGGCGCCGGGCGACCTGGTGATCACCGGCGACATTCCGCTGGCGGCGCGGGTACTGGAGAAGGGTGGGGATGCGCTGAATCCGCGCGGCGATTTCTACACCAAGGACAATATCGCCCAGCAGCTGACGATGCGCGCCTTCATGGAAGAGTTGAGGAGCGGCGGCATCGATACCGGCGGCCCCGCCGCCTTCAGCCAGACCGACCGCCAGCAGTTTGCGAATGCCCTCGACAGGCATCTGGCGCGCCGTCCAAAAATTTAGAACCGCGAACCGCGCCGCTCCGCCGACGAATGGCGCTGGACCAGCACAAGCGCGGGCTCGCTGCGTTCGCGCTGGCGCATCGGGCGCTGGCGGCGATCCGGCGCTGCCGGGTAGACGAAGCTGATGAACAGCAGTACCGCGAACGACACCAGCATGCCGCTGGCCCACAGCAGCTCGGCATTGGTGCGCGTCGCCAGCGCGACGATGCCGGCGGTCGCCGGGATCAGCAGAAGCAGGCCGCCGAGCATGCGGACATGCGGGGAACGGCGCATGCGCTTGCCCAGCACGGCGATGTAGAGGAAGCTGAGCGCTACCAGCGCGAGCCCGGCCAGGCCGCCGGCGACCATCCAGGCCGGCATGCCGGTCTGGCCGGCATTGGACAGCAGCGCCGGAGGCAGGATGAGGACCAGGCCTCCCGCGAGCAGGGCAAGCAGACGCAGAAAGATCATGAGGCGGTTTCCTTGACGCATGGCCGCACTGGATGTAGTCGATTCACTGGATTTCCTTGGATCAGGCACAACGATGAGTCAGGCAATCTTATCATTGAGATAATTGCTGATGCGCACGTTTGAAGGCCTGTGCCGCAAATCCGCTCCGCATCCATGGCATGGCCTGGCTGGCCAGCCATTGACCGATGATTCGCCGTGGAACGGCCTTCGAAAACAGATAACCCTGGCCGAAATCGCAGCCGGCGTGCTGGAGCAGTTCGAGCTGTTCGGGTGTCTCGATGCCTTCGGCGATGACCTGCATGCCGAGCTTGTGGGCCATCGTGACGATCGTTTCGCACAGGGCGAAGTCGGTGGTGCCGGCTTCCAGGTGCATGACGAAGGAGCGGTCGATCTTCAGGTACTGGAACTCGAATTTTTTCAGGTAGGACAGGGAGGAATATCCGGTACCGAAATCGTCCAGCGCCAGGTCGATGCCATGCTCGGCGATCTGGCGCAATTGCTGGACGACGATGGGGTTGTTGTCGAGCAGCATGCCCTCGGTCACTTCGACGGTCAGGGTATGTTCCGGCAGCGCGGCATTCCTGGCCAGCTGGAAGCAGCGCTCGCAGGATTCGCGGCCGGACAGCAGCTGGACCGGGGACATGTTGACGCCGACCTGGAGGATGGTGCCATGCTCCCGTTTCCAGTCGGCGACGTCGCGCACCACCGTCTCGAAGATCTGTTCGCCGAGCTCGACGATCATCCCGGTTTCTTCGCACAGGGGAATGAATTCGGCCGGGCCGATCATGCCGCGTTGCGGATGGGTCCAGCGCACCAGCGACTCCGCCTTCTGCAGAGAGCCGGTCGCCAGGTCGACGATGGGCTGGTAGTGGACTTCGAGCTGGCGTTCGCCCAGCGCGTTGCGCAAGTCCTTGATCAGCTGCCGGCGCGCCTGGGCGCGCTCCTGCATCACATGCGAGAAATACGCATAGCGGTTGCGTCCCTGCTGCTTGGCCACGTACATGGCCTGGTCGGCGTGCTTGATCAGGCTTTCCATGTCGGCGGCGTCGCGCGGGTAATGCGTAATGCCGATGCTGGCCGACAGGTGCAGGGTTTCGTCGGCGATGGCGAACGGGCGGGCCATCGCCTGGATGATGGTTTGCGCCGTCCGGTCGACGGTGCGCGCCGAGGCCAGCAGCACCATGAACTCGTCGCCGCCGAGGCGCGCCACGGTGTCGCCGTCGCGCGTGCAGTCGAGCAGCCGCTTCGCGGCATCCTTCAGGATCTCGTCGCCCGCGGAGTGGCCCAGGGTTTCGTTGACGTCCTTGAAGCGGTCGAGGTCGATCACCAGCAGGGTGAAGCTGCCGGCCTCCTGGTCGGCATCGTGGATCGCCTGGGCCACGCGCTCCATGAACATCTGGCGATTCGGCAGGCCCGTCAGGACATCGTAGTTCCCCTGGCGCCAGGCAAGTTCTTCCGCGCGCTTGCTCTCGGTGATGTCGGTGCCGATCTCGATGTAGTTGCGGACCTGTCCGTCCGGACCGCGGGCGGCGGTGATGGTGCGGTATTCGGCCAGTACGTGGCCATCCTTGTGCCGGCTCCACAATTCGCCCTGCCAATTTCCGGTGGCGCGCAGCTGCGCCCACAAGGCTTCATCGAAGCCGGGCTCTTGCAGGCCGGCGGCGTACACGCGCGGCGCCTTGCCGGCAATTTCGTCCAGCGAAAAGCCGCGCACGACGGTGAAGGCCGGATTGACCGCCTCGATGCGGCCCTCGGGGTCGAGCACGGCGATCGCATCGTGGCTGTTCTCGAACATCAGCGAAGCGAGTTCGAGCTGGTGCCGGTTATGGACATGTTCGGTGATGTCGTGCACGACGCCCATCAGCAGGCGGCAGGCGCCGTCCGCATCGAGCACCGGCGTCACGGTGACCTCGCCGGTCTTGGTGCCGGTCGGGTAGGACGACACTTCCTGCCAGCGTACGACCTTGCCGGTGACAATGGCTTCCCGGTATCTCGACTTCACCAGGTCCAGCGATGCGGGAGGGATGATCGCGTCGACTTCCTTGCCGACCACCGCGGAGACCGGCAGGCCGGTGGTTTCGGTGAAGCGTTCGTTGACAGCGGAAAAGCGGTAACGGTCGCCGTCCAGCACCTCCAGGAAGAAGATGACGTCGGCGACGTGTTCGAACAGGTAAGTCAGGTAAGGCAGGGGCACCGGCGGCGCATCGGGAGCGGCCAGGTAGCGTGCGACCTGGCTGGATGCCGGGTCCGAAGGCTGGTCAACGGGCGGAGTCATGATGCGCAGTGTAACGCACCATGACCCGGTGGTTCACTCCTGGCGAAGCCAGACCTGCGAGCGGCCGAACATCGGCATGCCGACATAGCCGCGTACCTCGACCTTCTTGCCGCCTTCGTGCACCGTCAGCTTGCTCCTGTAGACCTTGCCGTTCTTCGGGTCCAGGATCTCGCCGCCCTTGTATTCGTCGCCGTCCTTCTTCAGGCCGGAGACGATGGTCATGCCGACGATGGGCTGGTCCTTGCGCGCGTCGGTGCAGGCCACGCATTTCGGATTCTGGTCTTCGTCCGGCGCACGGAACAGCTTTTCGATCTTGCCCGTCAGCACACCCTGGTTCTCGGTGATGCGGATCAGCGCGGTCGGCTTGCCCGAGCTGTCGTCGATGGTCTTCCACAGGCCGACCGGCGATCCGTCCTGTGCCCACGCGAGCGGGGCGGCGAGGATGGACGCGATCAATGTGGCCTTGATGAGGGTGCGCATGGTGTCTCCGTTGATTTATGGGTAATCGAGTGTAGCAAACTGTACGGTCGTTCGGTAAACAGCCGGACGGAAATTCTTGCGGGTGACATTTGTCACCTGAAAGTGATGGCGCTCGCTTCTGTCGCGGCCGCCGCCGTTTCCCGATACTGGCGTCAGTGGCAATCGCCATCGACGAAAACCGATACAACAATCAAGGGAAACACATGAAACCGACCATCCTGACTTCGCTGCTGCTGGCCGCCGGCCTGGCCTGCGCTTCCTCCGCCCTTGCCGGCACCACCCTGGTGCAGGACGTGCGGGTGTTCGACGGCAAGACCGCCCACG
The DNA here is from genome assembly GCF_052115005.1 of Massilia sp. 2TAF26. NCBI lineage: Bacteria > Pseudomonadati > Pseudomonadota > Betaproteobacteria > Burkholderiales > Oxalobacteraceae > Massilia > Massilia sp. 2TAF26. Next base: position 12,518 of record NZ_JBFRFV010000027.1, on the reverse strand, counting down.
AACACCGTTCCGTGCTGGTGCGCGACGGCGTGATCGCCGACGGCGACTATCGCGGCAAGGTGCCGGCTGGCGCGCGCGTGGTGGACGGCACAGGCCGCACCCTGCTGCCGGGCCTGATCGACGCCCACGTCCACACCTACCGGCACTTCGAGCTGCCGCTGGTGTTCGGCGTCACCACCGAGGTCGACATGATGGCCCCGGTAACGATCATGCAGGACTTCAGCAAGGCGATGGCGGAAGGCCGCAACCACGACCGCGCCGACCTGTTCTCGGCCGGCACCCTGGTGACCGCGCCGGGCGGCCACGGCACCGAATTCCCGATCAGGATCCCGACCCTGGAGAAGGGCGCCGACGTCCAGGCCTTCGTCGACGAGCGCATCGCCGAGGGCTCGTACTTCATCAAGATCGTGATGGAAGACGGCTTCGGCGACCATCACTTCAACAGCCTCGACCCCGCCACCGTGAAAGCGGTGATCGACGCCGCCCACAAGCGCGGCAAGCTGGCCGTGGTCCACATCAGCACCCTGGCCAATGCGCGCGCCGCGCTGGAAGCGGGCGCGGACGGCCTGGCCCACCTGTTCCTGGGGGCGAAGATGACGCCGGAAGAGGCCGACGGCCTGGCGCAGCTGGCGATGTCGAAGGGCGCCTTCATCGTGCCGACTTTCTCGGTGCTGGAGAGCATGGCGGGCGTGAAGCCGCGCGACATCCTCGACGATCCCGCCGTCGCCGGCCTGCTCGACCGCGAGGAACGCGCTTTCCTGGAAACCGGCTACGGGCAGGTAGCCAGGCCGGCCGCCCTGAACGCGCCGAAGATGGTGACCGCCGCGCTGCGCAAGGCCGGCGTGCCGGTGCTGGCCGGCACCGACGCCGGCAACCCCGGCACCCAGTACGGCGCCAGCCTGCACCACGAACTGGCCGCGCTGGTCGAGGCCGGGCTGAGCCCGCGCGAAGCCCTGGTGTCGGCCACCAGCGCACCGGCGAAGGCCTTCCGCCTGGGCAAGCGCGGCGAGATCGCGACCGGCTACAAGGCGGACCTGGTGCTGGTCGAGGGCAACCCGCTGCAGGACATCGGCGCCACCCGCCGCATCGTCGAGGTGTGGAAGGACGGCGAAAGCATGGCCGCGCAGCGCGACCGGCAGCGCGAGCACGTGGCCCAGGAAGCCGCCGGCAAGCGCGCGCTGGCGCTGCCCGCCGACGGCAGGATCAGCCTGCTGAAGGACGGCAGGCTGGCCAGCCCCTTCGGCACCGGCTGGCTGCCGTCCTCCGACAAGTTCGCCGGCGGCGTCTCCAGCGTGAACCTCGATGCCAGGGCCGCACAGGAGGGCGGCGCCGCGATCGCCGTCGACGCCCAGGTCAAGCCCGGTTTCATGTTTCCCTGGGCCGGCGCGGCCTTCATGCCGGGCGCGCAGCCGATGCAGGGCGCCGACCTGAGCAACGCCAGGGTGATCCGCTTCCGGGTGCGCGGCGACGGCCGCAAGTACATGCTGGCGATGGCCTCGACCGGCATGACGATCCCGCGCAGCGTGCCCTTCGAGGCCGGCGCCGAGTGGAAGGAAGTGGCGATTCCCTTCAGCGCCTTCGACGGACTCGATCCGGCCGCAGTGACCATGATAGGATTTAATGCTGGACCGCAACCTGGCGATTACCGCTTCGAGATCGCCGACGTTCGCCTGGTCGACCGCTGATAACCACTACAACACCAAGCGATGCAGACTCTCAAGCGCGTGCTGGCCGGGCCCTGGGTGCCGCCGGAACTGGGCAAGCTCCCCTATCTGTGGGCCTTCTCCCTGACCTTCATGCTGTGGCAGTACTTCTTCGTGCCGCCGCGCGCGATCGAGCTCGTGATGTTCGGCGTCACCGCCGTGCTGTTCCTGCCGCTCTACCTGTACAGCTTCTGGGCCGAGGGGCGGGCGGCCATCCTCTGCATCGCCCTGACCTGCCTGATCGGCGTCATCTGGATCCCCTACAACACGGGCGCCGGCACGCTGTTCGTGTTCGCGGCCGGCATGTGCGGGCGCCTGTCGCCGGGGCGCAATGCCTACCGGATGCTGGCGGCGGTGCTGGGCCTGGCGACGGTGGGCGGCTATCTGCTGTCGCCGATCGGCAAGACCTTCCTGCTGGCGCCCTGGATCATCGGCGTGGCGGTGGGCCTGGGCTCGATCATGGAGTCGGAACAGCGGGCCGCGCGCAGGCAGCTGCTGCGCAAGCAGGAAGAGGTCGAGCACATCGCCCGCATCGCCGAGCGCGAACGCATCTCGCGCGACCTGCACGACCTGCTGGGCCACTCGCTGTCGCTGATCGCATTGAAGGCGGAACTGGCGAGCAAGCTGGCCGGGCGCGACCTTGAGGCCTGCAAGCGCGAGATCGGCGACATCGAAACCACCGCCCGCCGCGCCCTGGCCGAAGTGCGGACCGCCGTCACCGGCTACCGCGACAGCGGCCTGTCCGGTGCCCTGGCCAGCGCCCGCGCCAGCCTGGCCGCGGCCGGCGTCGAATTGCGCGAGGACGTGCCGCCGCATTTCCTGCACGGCGCTTTGGCGGCAGGGCAGGAACACGTGCTGGCGCTGGCGCTGCGCGAAGCGGTGACCAATGTGGTGCGCCACGCCGGCGCCACCCGCTGCACGGTCAAGCTGGCGCTGGAAGGGCAGGAGGCCGTGCTGCGCGTGGCCGACGACGGCGACCGCCTGCCCGCCGGCGGCGAAGTCCGCGCCGGCAACGGCCTGAGCGGCATGCGCGAACGCGCCGCCAGCGTGGGCGGCCGGCTGGCGATCGCCGTGGACAAGGGCATGCGCCTGGAGCTGCGCCTGCCGGTGAAGGAATCGAAGGAGACGGCATGTCCGCGAATCTGATCCCGCATCCGATCCGTATCGTGATTGCGGAAGACCAGGCCCTGGTGCTGGGCGCGCTGGCGGCCCTGCTCGGGCTGGAAGCCGACCTCGAGGTGGTGGGCACGGCCGGCAACGGCAAGGACGCCTTGGCGCTGTGCCGCGAGCTGCGGCCGGACGTCGTGCTGACCGACGTCGAGATGCCGCAGATGACCGGCCTCGAACTGGCGGCGCGGCTGGCAGAACTCGACCTGCCGAGCAAGGTGGTGATCGTGACCACCTTCGCGCGCAGCGGCTACCTGCGGCGCGCGCTGGAGGCCGGGGTGCGCGGCTACCTGCTGAAGGATGCGCCGGCCGAGAACCTGGCGGCGGCGATCCGGCAGGTGGCCGGCGGCGGCAGGGCGATCGCGCCCGAGCTGGCGCTGGAGAGCTGGAGCGCGGGCCAGGACCCACTGTCCGACCGCGAGCGCCAGGTGCTGCGCCTGGCCGGCGAGGGCAAGACCAGCGCCGAGATCGCGAAACAGGTCCACCTGTCCGAGGGCACGGTGCGCAACTACCTGTCCGAGGCGATCAGCAAGCTGAATGCCGGCAACCGGATCGAGGCTTACCGGATGGCGAGGAATGCGGGCTGGCTCTGATCAGGATAGGGCGTACCGTCGGGGAACCGGCATCGGGCAACCTCACTGAAGGCCGTCTTGTGCCAGACCAGCCGCCGGGCAAGTAAGGGATTCCCGTTCATTCTCTCAGGACTCGCGGTGTCGCACTTGAAAAGTCGCTTGTGCATCCGATAAGCGAAGACCTCGTCGATCTTGGGATGCGAATGCAGGGTGGCGTGTTCGTAGAAAACGAAATAAGCGGGATTTTCCGGGCTAATACGCCGGATCTCGAGGGCAAACTCGCTGTCGACATACGTTTCGCCCCGTCGCTTCCTTGTGTAGTTATCGGAGTATCTCTCGGTGCCATGCCATCCGCGTTGAAAGCGGACCGCGATGCCTTCGCGCCGAGTGCATTCTCCAATCTTGATGAAGCGGTGGGCTTCGTTTTTGAATCGGTAGAAATAGACGCCAATCGAAGCACCGACGCCCGCAGCCTTGAGACATTTGAGTACATGGTTGTCTGGAGCCACGATCAGATCGTCGGGGCTGGCAAGGAGTACGCATACCACGCGCTCCTTCCCCGTGCCGCGCCCTGACGCGGCCTGGTATTCCTGGTACGCCATGCGGCAAGGTTCTGAATTCATCATCGTTGTGCCAGTAGAGTGTTCGTGAGGTCGAAAAAAATGCGCCGGCGTGAACCGGCGCATTTTAGTGAACGGCGATGAATGATCAGGCCGGCGGCAGCTTGCCCAGCTGCTCCTGCATCTTGGCCAGGGTGGCGCCGAAGTTGGCGACGCGTTCGCGTTCCTGGGCCACCACGGCGGCCGGGGCGCGGGCCACGAAGCTTTCGCTCGACAGCTTGCCCTCGGCCTTGGCGATCTCGCCCTGCAGGCGCGCGATCTCCTTCGACAGGCGCTCGCGCTCGGCGGCGACGTCGATCTCGACCTTCAGCATCAGCTTGGTGGTGCCGACGATCGACACCGCGGCCGGCGATTCCGGCAGGGCGTCGACGATCTGCACTTCCGACAGCTTGCCCAGCAGCTGGACGTAGGGCGCGAAGCCCTTGGCCGCTTCGCGGTCGGCTTCCGAGCCCGGCTCGACGATCAGCGGCACGCGCACCGACGGCGACAGTTTCATCTCGCCGCGCAGGTTGCGGGTGGCGTCGGTCAGCTTCTTGAACTGCGCCATCCAGGCTTCCGCGCCTTCGTCGATCGCCGCTTCGTCGGCGATCGGGTAAGGCTGAAGCATAATGGTGTCGCCGGTTTTACCCGCCAGCGGCGCGACGGCCTGCCACAGGGCCTCGGTCACGAACGGAATGATCGGATGCGCCAGGCGCAGGATCACTTCCAGCACGCGCAGCAGGGTGTGGCGGGTGGCGCGCTGCTGCGCCTCGGTGCCTTGCTGGACCTGGACCTTGGCCAGTTCCAGGTACCAGTCGCAGTACTCGTCCCACACGAAGCTGTAGATGCTGCTCGCGATGTTGTCGAAGCGGTAGTCGGCGAAGCCCTTCGCCACGTCCTGCTCGACGCGGTTCATCAGCGAGATGATCCAGCGGTCGGCCTGCGACAGGTCGGCCGGATCAGGCTTCCCGCAGTCCTTGCCCTCGGTGTTCATCAGCACGAAGCGGGTCGCGTTCCACAGCTTGTTGCAGAAGTTGCGATAGCCTTCGGCGCGGCCGAGGTCGAAGTTGATGTTGCGGCCCAGCGAGGCGTAGCTGGCCATGGTGAAGCGCACGGCGTCGGTGCCGAAGGCCGGGATCCCTTCCGGGAATTCCTTGCGCGTCGCTTTCTCGATCTTCGGCGCGCTGCGCGGGTCCATCAGGCCGGTGGTGCGCTTGGCCACCAGCTCGTCGATGCCGATGCCGTCGATCAGGTCGATCGGGTCCAGGGTATTGCCCTTCGACTTGGACATCTTCTGGCCGGAGGAATCGCGCACCAGGCCGTGCACGTAGACCGTCTCGAACGGCACCTTGCCGGTGAAGTGCGCGGTCATCATGACCATGCGCGCGACCCAGAAGAAGATGATGTCGAAGCCGGTCACCAGCACCGACGACGGCAGGAACAGGTCCATGTCCCTGGTCTGTTCCGGCCAGCCCATGGTCGAGAAGGGCACCAGGGCCGAGGAGAACCAGGTGTCGAGCACGTCCTGGTCGCGCTTCAGCTCACCGCTGATGCCGGCCGCCGCCGCCTTCTGCTGCGCTTCCTCGTCACTGCGGGCGACCACGATCTCGCCGTTCGGGCCGTACCAGGCCGGAATGCGGTGGCCCCACCACAGCTGGCGCGAGATGCACCAGTCCTGGATGTTGTTCAGCCACTGGTTGTAGGTGGTGGTCCAGTTCTCGGGCACGAACTGGATCTCGCCGTTCGCCACTTTTTCGAGCGCCACGTCGGTGATCGACTTGCCCGGATTGAAGGTGCCTTCCGGCGCCGGCTTGCTCATCGCGACGAACCACTGGTCGGTCAGCATCGGCTCGATGATGACGCCGGTGCGGTCGCCGCGCGGCACCATCAGCTTGTGCGGCTTGACCTGTTCCAGCAGGCCCTGGGCTTCGAGGTCGGCGACGATTTTCTTGCGCGCTTCGAAGCGGTCCAGGCCGCGGTAGGCTTCCGGCGCGTCGTCGACGATTTTCGCGTCGAGCGTCAGGATGCTCGGCATCGCCAGGTGGTGGCGCTGGCCGACCGCGTAGTCGTTGAAGTCGTGGGCCGGGGTGATCTTCACGCAGCCGGTGCCGAAGGCCTTGTCGACGTAGCTGTCGGCGATGACCGGGATCTCGCGGCCGCTCAGCGGCAGCTTGAGCATCTTGCCGTGCAGGTGGGTATAGCGCTCGTCGGTCGGATCGACCGCGACGGCGACGTCGCCCAGCATGGTTTCCGGACGGGTGGTGGCGACCGTCAGGTGGCCGCTGCCGTCCGCCAGCGGGTACTGGATGTACCACATCGAGCCGTCTTCTTCCTGCGAGTCGACTTCGAGGTCGGAAACGGCGGTGCCCAGCACCGGGTCCCAGTTGACCAGGCGCTTGCCGCGGTAGATCAGGCCCTGTTCGTACAGGCGCACGAAGACTTCGGCCACGGTCTGCGAGCGCGGCTCGTCCATCGTGAAGTATTCGCGCTTCCAGTCGGCCGAGGCGCCCAGGCGGCGCATCTGGCCGGTGATGGTGTTGCCCGACTTTTCCTTCCACTCCCAGACCTTCTCGACGAAGGCTTCGCGGCCGAGGTCGTGGCGCGAGATATTCTGGGCGTCCAGCTGGCGCTCGACCACGATCTGGGTCGCGATGCCGGCGTGGTCGGTGCCCGGGATCCAGGCGGTGTTATAGCCACGCATGCGGTAGTAGCGGGTCAGGCCATCCATGATGGTCTGGTTGAAGGCGTGGCCCATGTGCAGGGTGCCCGTCACGTTCGGCGGCGGCAGCTGGATGCTGAACGAAGGCTTGTCGGCGTCCATGGTGGCGGCGAAATAACCTCGCTGTTCCCATTCGGTACGCCAGAATTGTTCGATGTCGGCTGGCTCGAAAGACTTGGCTAATTCCATGATATGGCTGTAGTGGCGTTTAATTTGCGGAAACGGTCATTATAGATGACGGGATGGCCCCTGCAATGGCGGCCGCGTCACCGGTTGGTATTCTCCGCGCAGGACGCTGTCGATCTGCGCGAAGGTGGCGGGCTTGGTCAGGTGGTGGTCGAAACGGGCGTCGATCACGCGCGCCAGCGTTGCCTGATCGTTCCAGCCGCTCAGCGCAGCGACCACGATCCGTTCCAGGCCGGTAATCCGGCGCAGCCCGACGGCGGTCTCATAGCCATCCATGACCGGCATGCCGAGATCGAGGAAGACGACCTCCGGCTGAAACTCGCGGGCACGCGCCAGGCCGCGCGCACCGCTGGCGGCGGTGGCGACTTCATGGCCGTACAGTTCGAGCCCGACGGCCATCAGTTCGCGGGCGTCGTCATTGTCGTCGATCAGCAGGATCCGTCGCGCGGGCGTCGGTCGTCCCTCGGCAGGCGCGCTCACTGGAGGTCGTCTGCACGCAAGCCTGGCTGCAGACGGCGCGGCAAGGTGAGGCGGAAGGTCGTGCCCTCCGCCTCGTTCGACTCGACGCTGATGCTGCCCTTGTGCGCGGTGACGATCTCGCGTGCGATGAACATCCCGATGCCGAGGCTGGTTTCGCGGACGTCGTTTGCATTCTGCTTGATCGCCAGGCGCACCAGCGGATCGAACACGCTGCCGATTTTGTTGGCCGCAATGACGGGCCCTTTGTTGTTGACGGCAACGCTGACGTCCTGCTCGGTCGACGACATGCGCACGCCGATCGGTTCGCAGGGCGCGCCATACTGCAGCGCATTGCCGATCAGATTGGACAGGACTTGTGCGAGCCGGTTGTCGTCGCCATACAGGTCCTCGCGGCTGAAACTGTTGAAATCGATGATGCGCTCGGGATGGGAGGTGCGCAGTTCGTCGACGACGTTCATGCAGACCTCGGTCAGGTTCATCCTCTTCAGCTTGACCGGAATGCCGGCCCCGAGGTGGGTGCGGGTAAAGTCGATCAGGTCGGCGATCAGTTTGTTCATCCGCTGGCCGCTGTTGAACATGCGCGTTGCCGCCAGCACGTACTTGCTGGGTATGTCGTTCGCCCGCATCAGGAAGGTGGAGCCGGTGACGACCGTGCCGAGCGGGTTGCGCAGGTCGTGTCCGAGAATGGCCAGGAACATGTTTTCCGATTGCTTGACCATGGCGGCGTAGCGCGCAACCGATTCGGCCAGTGCCTGGTCGATGGCTTCGTTGAAGCGCATCACGTCTTCCATGTCGGTGACCTGGGTATCCTTTGCCTGCGACGCCCACAGGTGCAGCACGCTGGAGCGCAGCGCCCGGTATTCCGATACCAGCTGGTCGACATTGTAACCGGACAGCAGGCGTGCCTCGGCATGGGTTTCCGCTGCGCTATCCTGTTTGCCGCGCGGCGCTTTTCCTTTGGATTTCTCCGCCTGCTCGAGCGATGTTTGCGGCGTCTTGAGGTCGTCCGCGATCGCCGTCAGCATCAGCTTGGCGTGGTCGCGCAGTGCGATGTCGTCCATCGTCAGGGCTGGCGGTTCGATGGTGCGCGCAAAGTCTTCCCACTCCTGCAGGATCGGCTCCATGTTCGTGACGATGAAGTCGGATAATCGTATGGTTGTTTTCGTGAGCATGCCTGCCTTGTGCGAATGCGGGTAAAGTCAGGACGGCTGCCCGGACTGCAGCACGATCAGGAAGACGACCGAAGGAGATTCACGCAGGAATGATCCGCCATGGCGAACGCAGGCTGGGGGAGAGACCGACAATAATGAGGCCTGAGGGATGCGGCACCAATATACAGCCGGAACCCGCTATTACCTACTCTTATTTTCCCGGATGCCGATCAGCGAGCCCACCAGGATCAGCGACACCGGTTTCCCGGTGTCCGGATGCACGGGTTCGCGGATTTCCCGCAGCCGCAGGCCATGGCTGAGGTACAGATCGACCCAGCTGCCCAGTGTGCGGAAATACCAGGGCGGCGGATCGGTGAAGCCGGCGTTGAAACCCGCCCAGCTGCCTTCGCGCCAGCCGTCGCGGTAGGGCGCATCGCCGCAGGCCGCGACCGGATGCATGGTCTGGACTACGAAATGGCCGCCGGGCCTGAGGAAGCTCGGCGCCGCGCGGAACAGGCCCGCGACGGACTCTTTGCCCAGCAGCGAAAAATTGCAGATGGCGACATCGAGGGCCAGGTCCAGGCCGCCCTGCGCGATCTCTTCGTAGGACATGCTGCGGAAGTCGCCGCCGCCGGCCTGGCGCGCGGCCTCGACCAGGCCGGGCACGACGTCGACGCCGAGCATGGCGACGCCGTCGAGCGCGCGCACCAGCCAGCCCTCGCCGCAGCCGATATCGATGCCGCTCGCCGGCCCGAGGCTGCGCACCGTGTCGACGATGGCGCGGTTGGTGACCAGGGTGCGGCTGGCGATTTCGCCTTCGCGCACCGCCTGCACCCACGGCGAGGTGTTCTTGCCCCAGGAGGCGATGATTTTCGTGTCCATGATCGCTCGATTCTAACCAAAGGAAGGCGCCGAAGCGCCGTCTTTTATTTGCCGCAGCCCAGCGAGCCATCGCATCCACGTTGAAGATCTCCGGCTTGACCGAGTCTGGACGCGGCGACCAGCGACTTCACGTCCGCCTTTGCGCCGGGGTTTGAATCGTGCACGAGAGTTATTGCTCTATCGTCTTTGCATATGATTCAATTGATACAGATCGAAATGCACCGAGAATGTGCATTCTATATTTTTCGCCGCCGGAACCGGAGTTGGGAAGACTCCGTCAATTCCGGCGATTGCTTCTTCTTCCGCTGCGAGAACACAACACGATGAGTGCGCCCGCTTCCTCCCGCCGGCCGATCCTGCTGGTCGACGACGATCCCCTCCTGCTCGAATTCCTCGCCACCGTACTGCAGCACGCCGGCTACGACACCGTGGGCGCCGCCTCGGCGCCGGAAGCGCTGCAATGCATCGCCGAACGGGATGCCGCGCACCAGGAACCTTGCTTCGCGATGGCCCTGCTCGACATCACGATGCCCGGCATGTCCGGCCTCGACCTGGCGCGCCGCCTGAGGGAGCACACCGAGGTGCCCTTCATGTTCCTGTCCTCGGTGGACGATGCCGAGACCGCGCGCCAGGCTGCCAGCCATGGCGCGCTCGGTTTCGTGGTCAAGCCGGTGGATGCGGCCCGCCTGCTGCCGGCCTTCGAGGCGGCGCTGGCGCGTGCGGACGAGATCCGCCAGCTGCGCCGCACCGAGGCCAACCTGAACGCGGCCCTGGCCGCCGGCCGCGAGACCAGCCTGGCCGTGGGCCTCCTGATGGCGCGCTACCAGACCGACAGGAATACCGCCTTCGAAGTGCTGCGCGACCATGCGCGCTCGAGCCGGCGCAAGGTCAACGAGGTGGCCGAACAGATTGTCGCGGCCGAGGAGCTGCTCAACAGCCTGCACGGGGCGTTCGCGGGCCGGCTGCGCGGCAAGTAAAAGGCTTAGTTTCGCTGCGCCGAGGCCACGCCGGTGGTGGCGAAGCGTTCGCGGTAGAGGGTGGGGGCGATCCCCATCCGCTTCTGGAAGGCGCGGCGCATCTGCGCCTCGCCATTGAAGCCGGCGCGCGCCGCCACCGTCTTGAGCGGCAGTGCGAGGTCGGCCAGCAGTTGCCGGGCGCGTTCGAAGCGGCAGGCGGCGATGAATTCCTGGGTACTCATGCCGACTTCCTGCAGGAAGACGCGGGCGAAGTGGCGCTCGCTCATCATCGCCTTTTCCGCCAGCTGGGTCACGCTCAGCCGCTCGTGCAGGTTTTCGAGGATCCACTTCTGGATCTCGCGGATGCCGGGCCGCGCCGTGCGTTCGCTCAGCAGGTGGGAACTGAACTGCGACTGTCCGCCCGGGCGCTTCAGGTAGACCACCATGTCGGTCGCCACCTGCAGCGCCAGCTCCTTGCCGAAATCCTCTTCGACCAGGGCCAGCGCCAGGTCGATCCCGGCGGTGACGCCGGCCGAAGTCCACAGGTTCCCGGCGCGCACGAAGATGGCGTCCGCATCGACGGCGATGTCCGGATGCTCGGCCTGCAGGCGTTCGGCCACGCTCCAGTGGGTGGTCGCGGCCTTGCCGTCGAGGATCCCGGCCGCGCCGAGGAAGAAGGCGCCGGAACACAGGGCGGCCAGGCGCTGCAGGCGCGGGCCGGCGGCGGCGACCCAGTCGACGATGGCGCCGCCTTCGGCCAGCGCGCGGTGGATGTCGCGGGCGCCGACGACGATCGCCGTATGCGGCAGCGCCAGCAGGTCGAGGCACTTGCCGGCGTGCAGCGACATCAGGGTATCGGAGGGCACGCTGCCTTCGCTGCTGGACGCGATGCGCACCTCATAGCCGTCCGGCTTGCCGCTCTTGCGCAGGTGCACGTTGGCATATTCGAAGACCGACATCGGACCGATGGCTTCCATGGCCTTGAAGCCGGGATAAACGACGATATCGACGGTAATTGCCGGGGACGCTGGCCTGTTCTGCATGGGTCTGTACTGCTCTTGACGGCTGACAAATCCGGTCATTATTGCATTAATTTCGGACATCCAGCAGAGCGCCTATTGGCCGCGGCATGGCTTGTGCGGATAATGGCAGGATTGCACAACCACTCAGGAAATCCCATATGAAAACCAAGGCAGCGATTGCATGGCAGGCGGGTAAGCCGCTGACGATCGAGGAAGTCGAGCTCGAAGGCCCTAAGGCGGGCGAGGTGCTGGTCGAGGTCAAGGCCACCGGCATCTGCCACACCGACTGGTACACGCTGTCGGGCGCCGATCCGGAAGGCATCTTCCCGGCCATCCTCGGCCATGAAGGCGCGGGCGTGGTGGTCGACGTCGGTCCCGGCGTGACATCCCTGCGCAAGGACGACCACGTCATCCCGCTGTACACGCCGGAGTGCCGCCAGTGCAAATTCTGCCTGTCGCAGAAGACCAATCTCTGCCAGGCCATCCGCTCCACGCAAGGCCGCGGCCTGATGCCGGACGCCACCTCGCGCTTCTCGCTGGACGGCAAGCCGATCTACCACTACATGGGCACCTCGACCTTCTCGAACTACATCGTGGTGCCGGAAATCGCACTGGCCAAGATCCGTTCCGACGCACCCTTCGACAAGGTCTGCTACATCGGCTGCGGCGTCACCACCGGCATCGGCGCCGTGATCTTCACGGCCAAGGTGGAGGCGGGCGCCAACGTGGTCGTGTTCGGCCTGGGCGGCATCGGCCTGAACGTCATCCAGGCGGCCAGGATGGTCGGCGCCGACAAGATCATCGGCGTGGACATCAACCCTGGCCGCGAAGAGATGGCCCGCAAGTTCGGCATGACCCACTTCGTCAATCCGACCCAGGTCGAGAACGTGGTCGACGCCATCGTCCAGCTGACCGACGGCGGCGCCGATTACTCCTTCGAATGCATCGGCAACGTCACCACCATGCGCCAGTCGCTGGAGTGCTGCCACAAGGGCTGGGGCCAGTCGATCATCATCGGCGTGGCCGAAGCGGGCAAGGAGATTTCGACCCGTCCGTTCCAGCTGGTCACCGGCCGCGTCTG